>PMDM01000373.1 GCA_003155565.1 Methylococcaceae bacterium
GCAGGAAGCAAGCGGCATCCGGGGGTCGTTTCTTTTGGATACTTTTCTTTGGACAAGCAAAGAAAAGTATCTCGCCCACCGGTGCGAGAACCGGCATTAGAATAACCGTCGTGGTAGCGACACAACAGCAGTCCTTCGACAAGCTCAGGACGAACGGTAAAAAACAAATTATAACAAAACATATTTAAAGTATTTCAAAGGAGAACCCAATGGCAGCCCATAAAATCGACAAAAAAATCATCAGCTACAAAGTCTTAAACGAAGACGATAAAGCAGCGGTAATCCAGGCCAGCAATGACGCGCAGGCTGTCGATAAGGAAAGCATGAACGAGAATCTCTCTCGGCCTGAAATCCTGTACGGCTCGACGTACAAGATCAAAACCCCGCAATCGGAACATGCCTTGTACATCACCATCAACGACATGATCCTGAATGCGGACACGGAGCATGAAGAGCGTCGGCCTTATGAAGTGTTTATCAACTCCAAGAACATGGAGCACTTCCAGTGGGTGCTGGCGTTGACGCGGGTTATCTCGGCGGTGTTCCGCAAAGGCGGCGATGCTTGTTTTCTGGTGGAAGAATTGAAAGCGGTGTTCGACCCCAAGGGCGGGTATTTCAAAAAAGGCGGCGTGTTCATGCCGTCGCTGGTGGCTGAAATCGGCTGCGCGATTGAATCGCACCTTAAGCGTATCGGTATGTTGAAAGACCGGGAATTGGGCGACCATCAGAAGAAATTCCTGGCCGCCAAACGTAAGGAGTTTGAAGCCATGCACACGGATACCGCCGAAATTGATGAAGACGGGGCATTTCCTGCCAAAGCGTTGTTGTGCGGAAAATGCCAAACCAAGGCGGTGGTGTTGATGGATGGCTGTATGACTTGTTTGAATTGCGGCGAGAGTAAGTGTGGGTGATTTTTAGGGCTAACACGATAAACTTCTTTCTATATGGGATTCGTAAAGCATCATTTACAGAAATCTCTCTACGGAAGCTTGTAACACATTGAACCTGCTAATGGTTAGACAAATTCACCACGAGCAGAATCAACCCATTACCGTTCGTCCTGAGCTTGTCGAAGGACTTGTTAAGCGTTACTTCAAGGGTATACTACAAAACAACATTGGCTTTAAATTCAGGAAATAACCGTCCGTATGAACACAAATAAACCTTCAATGATGCTCGTGTCGATTGCCGCCATCCTGTTATTGCTATGCGGCGGTTTTTTTACGATGGGGGGCCTCGTCAATACCCGTTCAACGATTCCGCCCGGCTTGTACTGGAAAGTGGATAAACCCTTAACAATCGGAAAGACGATTGTTTTTTGCCCCCCAAACCGACCAGAATTTCAGGAGGCGCGAGACCGGGGTGCTGTCAAATCCGGGAGTTGCCCGGATAATTTCGACAATATGATGCTAAAAGTAGCCGCTAAGTTTAAAAATAAAGTGACTATCAATGACAGCGGCGTTTATGTTAACGATGCCTTATATCCCCAAAGCAAACCGCTTGTGCAGGACAAGGAAGGACGACCGATGCCAATATTGACGTTGGATCACTATGAGTTAAAAGAAAATGAGCTGCTGTTGATGTCTGATTCCAATGACGATCCGTTCGATAGCCGCTATTTTGGTTTGATCGATGTTGATCAAGTGGATTCTGTGATTAGTCCGATTTTACCTTGATGGAATCAACGTTAAAATGCCGTGTGAAGACGGAACCTTTCCGGCAAAGGCCTTGCTGTGCTGGGTTGCCAGTCCAAAGCCGTGGTATTGATGGATAGCTGCGTGACCTCCCTAAACTGCGGTGACAGTAAATGTGGTTAAAGTTTGTAGATATAGCTACCACAAACTAGAATAGTGGTAGTCAGTTATTGTTTTTGAAGTCGTTAAACAAATACAGTATTTTTTACCACAAACTTAGGCGTTAACTTAATGAGTTCACACGGGTTAAATCTGTCAAAACCATTCCAGCCCTGTCCATCGCCAAACAATTTGCCATTACCGTTTGCCATTGACGAAATGGATTTTTCGGGATGGTTGTCCACGCTTGCAAAAGTAAACGATATGGCAAAATGTCAGAAGATTTTACAGGTGTTACAAACCCTGAATAATGCTTATCCTCCTGAGCGTAAACTCATTCCTGGCAGGACGCGATTGTTTTTTCTGGAAAAACTGGGCTCGATATTGACAGCGGCTACGGCAATGCTGACCATTTTCCCGAACATTTCGGACTCGACTTCCGAATCAACTGAAAAGGAGTCGGCCAGAAGTGAAATTTCGGTCTGGAGCAGTCTGGAACTGGGCAACGCTTATTCATTATTAAGCCAGGAAGATTGGTTTAAAGAGGACGAATACTACTCTATAGAAGAGAAATCGTTGATTTTGTGTAACGGCATCCAAGCGATGAGCAGGGGCTTGTTATATATTTTCCAAACCTATACCAAGCCTTATGTTTATTTTTGGCATAAATGTTTTCAATTTTATCGACTTGCCCAGCTTTACCGACTAACTGACAGTGAATTCAACCCGGATGCGCGGACCATCGATAATGCTTTTAAACGCGTACTCGTGCTTGCCCTGAGCAATACCAATCAGTTTTCACCCCAGGAAATGCGCACAATTCATGATTTACTGGGACATTACGCATCGTATGCCAGCCTATTGAAGGCAGTGCCAAAGAAGAAATTCAAAGGTATTCCCTCTATCCATCTGAAAGGGAATGGGCCGCCCACAACTTCGGATGATGATTCAGATATTCTCGATCCAGACCGTTTGTACATTGCTACCGTTACCGTTGCCAGCAAAATTCTTGAAGCGACTTACGATAAACGCGCCCGGTATATTCCCACGGATCGCTTGATGCTGTTGCGCTTGGCAAAAACATTAACCCTCAACGAGCAAAGAAAAGATCCCAGAGAACCCGCTCAAGGCAATCCTTTAGGCACGGTAGGCTTTGACAATATTGTTCAGTTAATACGCGGCAAAGAGGTCGAAAAAAAGAGCTTTGTTGAAGAGCCTGGAACGTTTGATCCAAGCCGTCCGGGAGAATTACGTGATCTGAATTATGAAATATCCGGTACTAAAAGCGTAGGCAATGTTGTCAAGGGGGCTTCAAGCCCCGAAAATTTGGCGAGTAAAGCGGCAAACCCCAGCGCTTTCAAAGTCATTGAATTTACTGATCCATCAGAAATATGGAAAACCCACCGTATTTTAGACAGCCATAATTCCAATATGCGGCTTATTGATAAAAGCGCAAAAGGTTACGGCTTATTGTGGACAGACACTCATATAAAACCCAAAGTGGGCAGTATTATCGGGATATCATATAAAAACCTCACCATCGGCTTGATTCGATGGCTGGCGCAATCCAAAGAAACTGGTATGTTTATTGGTATGGAGTTGTTGGGTGCAAATGCGAAAGCCGTTAAAGTTTCCAATCCGGGCTACCCAGATAAAGAGGTTTACGCTATTTATTTACCGGGCGACGATTCGGTCAATCAGTCCGCAAGTTTGGTTTTCATTAATAAAGAATTTCGGCCGGAAGAATTTATTTTTCTGAACAACAATCAAAAAGGCGTTCGCTATCGGCTGACCAAACAATTGCATCTAACCTCGTTTATCAATCATGTTGAAGTGGTTCGCTCTCATTAACCGATTGAATCTTAGTTAAGGAGGCTTTGCACAGTCTTTCGATAAACTCAGGAGAGCCATGTCGAACCATGAGCGGAATCAACTTGATTATAGGTTGAGTGATTGTTTAGTGAAGTATTTGTGCCATAAGCAAAAGGCAGCGCTTAAATCAAGCAGTTCTTTCTGATGCGGAATAGCCTATTTCATGCCAGAATAAGAACTTTTCACCGCCCTGTTTGATAGCTGATTAATGAAGATCGCAATTTTGTCCCGCAATACCAAATTATATTCGACCGTACGCTTAGTCGAAGCCGCTGAAGCACGTGGACATGAGGTCAGGGTGCTGGATGTTTTGCGGTGTTATATGAATATCACTTCGCATAACCCGTCTATCCATTATCGGGGCGAAGCGTTGACGGGGTTTGATGCGGTCATACCTCGAATCGGCGCGTCCGTGACTTTCTACGGCACGGCAGTGTTACGGCAATTTGAGATGATGAATGTATTGCCGCTGAATGAGTCTGTGGCGATTTCACGCGCCCGCGATAAGTTGCGGTCAGTGCAGTTGCTGGCCAGAAAAGGTATCGGCCTGCCAGTGACAGGATTCGCCAATAATCCAGATGATATTGCCGACCTTATTGCCCAAGTGGGTGGTGCACCGCTGGTCATTAAATTATTGCAAGGCACTCAAGGAATCGGCGTGGTAATGGCCGAGACGCATAATGCCGCAGAAAGCGTTATCCAGGCTTTTATGGGGCTAAAAGCCAATATTATGATTCAGGAATTTATCAAGGAAGCGGGCGGCAGTGATATCCGTTGTTTTGTGGTCGGAGATAAGGTGGTTGCGGCGATGAAACGACAGGGCTGTGAAGGTGAATTTAGGTCTAATTTACATCGCGGCGGCTCCGCGTCCTTAGTCCGGCTAACCCCTGAAGAGCGTTCCACTGCTGTACGGGCGGCAAAAATAATGGGTTTGAATGTTTGTGGCGTTGATATGCTGCGCTCCAACCACGGTTCCGTGATTATGGAAGTTAATTCATCGCCTGGCTTACAGGGAATCGAAACGGTTAGCGGCAAGGATATCGCCAGCTTGATTATTCAGTTTATCGAAAAACGCTTTGAGTCATTGGAAACGGTGGACACAAAATCAGCCGCCCGGACACGCACACGAGGTAAAGGTTGATAGGCTTCTATTTGATAGTCGGCATTCATTGGTTTTTGAAATTAAAAGAAAAGCTTACGGCTCAAAATCCAAATTCAGAATCGTCAAAATCGTCAAATTGGTCTCTTAAGCGTTTCTTTTCCCAATAGATTTCAATTTTCCTGCGGGTATCCCTTTTGATGGTTTCCTTTTCGATACCATCGACAGGCGGCACAAACTCACCTTCTTCGAAAATATCGTCAGCATCGTGTTCGACTTCTGTATTGCTTTGTGAGTCTGTTTTGGCAATCGGTTTAGTTGTCTCTTTCTTCATTTTTGATAACCTCACATAAAAATTCTCTCGTTTAATCGCAACACAAGCGCTTACAGCAAAGGGGTATGCCATCATCAAATACAATAATAGCTAGTTTTATGGGAAATAAAAACGCACTTCCCTTTCCAGTTTTTTCAAGCAGCTAACAATCAATAATTTTAGTCTCTCTTTAATAAAGACAAAGACCAAAGAAGTAAAGTATTGTTCCTCGAAATTATGGATAAGTTGGGGATGTACTGGAGATTATCAAGGTGTTTGTCCGGCTACACCAATCGTTAAACTTAATTAGGCTTAGATTGACTTTTTTCTTGATGTATTAAATTTAAGGTTTTATTTGGGAGGTTTTCGCCCAGGGTTCCCGCACGATAAAGGCGCATTTCTTCATGTACCGTGGTCATGAATTTTATTAACTGTGCTTCGCGGGTTATTTTTTCTTCAAAATCTTCCGCCTCCCACATACTGTTCAGCAAGGATTTTGCATGATGGTGGATGGTATGCGCTATCGCATCGGGAAGGTGGGCATAGCTGGATTGTATAGCCAGCTTAAGTTGTTGTAACGATTCCAGGTATTGTTGATAGTCTTCGACATCTTCTTTGCAGCGCGTTTTCAACATGGCAAGTTCTGACTGTTGTCGCGTTTTCAGCAAGGCAATTTCATGTGCCAACTGCACACTTTTTTTGGCTAATTCTGCCGCCAGTTTTTTGTCAGCAAGAATACGTGCGTGGGAGAGCTTTATCTGCTGATCCTGGTTTGCAGCACGCCAGTCGAGATTTTTATCCTTGATCGAATGGATAAGGTTAACAATATTATGAATCTGATGGTTTAATATTTTCATAATGTTACAGATTTTCGATCACTCTTTTTTAGGAGATATTTCCGTTTTTGTTGGTTGAGGTAAATCAAGCGGGCTTTTTTAAACTGGAAGAGCCGATTAAGGCGGTTCCGTTGGCTAGTATAAAACAATAGCCTTCTTTCTATGCGTCCTATGGTGGAAAAATAATCGCAAAAGGAAGCGATAATTAACTTGCCTATCAGACCAAAACCCGTCAGCAATAGCAGGGAAAAAGCACAAAGCAAGGTTATAGAGCCAAGCTGTGAGATTTGTCCAGCAAGATTTGTCAGTGTTAACTGATTGAGAACGATTGCCAGCAAGAAATTAGCAATTGCGGCAAGAATCAATAGTAAAGAAAATCTAATCATCAAAATACAAACCGAAAAGCTAAGGACGTTGTTTCAGATCATAAGAATCAAGCTATTGAAAACAGCATCAAACAGTTGTTAAGGAATCTCTGAAAGTCCTTCGACAGGACGAATGGTAATGGGTTGATTCCGTTCGTGTCAACCCCCTCCGGCTACGCTCAGGAGAGCCTTGTTAAGCCATGTGTGGAAGCGATTTAAATGGCTCTACACCAATGGCAACAACACCATGAGACTATCGATTCGGCCTTATGAAGATTTAACT
>PMDM01000435.1 GCA_003155565.1 Methylococcaceae bacterium
GCAATGCCGCGAAAAAACACGGTTGATTCAGGATTAAGCCCAGATACCGAAGCCTGGGTTGAAATAATATAGACATCCCGCTCCCGCTCCAGATTACCTAGCCAATACACAACGCTGGTGGTCGCCACTAATAGGACGACCAAAAACAGTCCGGTAAGCAAAGCGTGGTTACTTCTACCCATGCAGTTTCTCTGGTTGATACTGGAACACACGCTGGGCGCGTTGATTATGAAAAAACCGTTGCACAAATGGATGTTGATTAGACAATACATTAGCTAACGTGCCGAAAGCCACCAACTGCTGGTCTGCCAGCACCGCAACCAGGGTGCATAAGTCCCGCAATATATCCAAATCGTGCGTCACTAAAATTACCGTAAAGTTAAGGTCACGATGTAGCCCAGACAACAAATCAACAAAATCCTGACTGGAAATCGGGTCTAGCCCCGATGTGGGCTCATCAAGCAGCAACAAGCTTGGCTCCAGAATCAAGGTACGTGCAAGGGCGACACGCTTGGTCATCCCGCCGGACAAATCCGCCGGTTTTAACCAGGCATCCTTGGTCGATAATCCCACGTCTTCAAGCTTCATAAACACCAAACGCTTAATGAATTCTTCATCTTCAACGCCCAACTCGCGCAAAGGAAAAGCAATATTTTCAAATACGTCCAGCACGCTGAACAAGGCCCCTTTCTGGAATAGCACACCACAATGGTTGCGCAGTCGTTTCCCGTGACTGCTTGAAATGGTAAGCATTGATTCGCCCATCACAAATATTTCACCTTGGCTGGGTATTTGCAAGCCAATAATTTCGCGTAATAACACGGTCTTGCCGCAACCGGAAGCACCCACCAACCCAAGTATTTCACCTTGAGGCAGGGTAAGATTAATATCTTTGTGGACAATCTTATCCCCAAAACGCGTCCAGATGTGTTCCATGCGTATGGCATCAGGTTCACTCACGGCATTCCCACATCCATAAACAAGATAGCAAACAGGGCATCGACCATAATCACCACCGTAATCGCCGCCACCACGGAATTCGTCGTCTCATTGCCCAGGAATTCGGTATTGGGCTTGATGCGAAAACCAAAATGGCAGGCAATCAAGGCAATCATCAGGCCGAATACGGCACTTTTGCCCAGTCCGATAAAGACATTAAGTAAGGGTACAGCATCCGGCAGTTTAATCAAAAACTGCTGATAACTAATGTCCAGAGTGTTTTGCGCCGAGAACATACCGCCGATCAACGCTGCTGTGCTAGTCCACACACTCAACAATGGCATCACAATCGTTAGTGCTGCTACTTTAGGCAACACCAATCTTAAAGAGTGGGAAATCCCCATAGCCGACAATGCATCCAATTCTTCGGTAACACGCATGATGCCGATTTGCGCTGTCATCGCCGAACCGGAACGTCCAGCGACAAGGATAGCAGCGAGCAACGGGCCTAACTCACGAATAACACTCAAGCCTAGAATATCAATAATATAAATTTCCGCCCCAAACAGCTTTAATTGCAATGCAGAAAGATAGCTTAATACGATACCAATCAGAAAACCCACCAACGCGGTTATACCCAAAGCCCGAACCCCCGCATCATAAATGGTAATTGATATTTCCGACCAGGGAATATCTTGCGGATGCCGCAGTAGATGCCCACTATCCAGAACCAGTTGCCCCATGATAGTGATGAAATTCAATACTTGCCCAAATATGTCCCCTATCCTTTGTGACAGGTAAGTGGCCGATTGTCCAGCAGAAAATCCGGTTGTATCCAAAGTGGGCACCGTCTGGGACTGCCATTTGTTAAGTAGGCGCTGATGTTCCGGCTTTATTTCCAGTCCAGCGGGCACAGATTGCCCCCACGCCTGCCAAAGCAATAAAGCGGTAGCGCTATCGAGGACGTTTACGGAGCGCAGATCCCAATGCAAGTTATTGTTGTTGGCATGTTGCTGGACGCTCTTTTGTAGAGCAGGTTCCATCGTCAAGTTGCTTAACGTCCAATCACCAGACAGGCTGACGCAAGCATTTCCACCATCTTGCCCTACAATTTCCAGTATTGCTTGCCCTTTCAAGTTGGTGTTGGTATTGCTCATGTGATATTGGCTACAGTGTAAGCAAAATAGTTCAAATTATCCTAGCCTCAATAGCCGTTTGGTACAAATCTAAATTTTGTGCGAATAATCGCTTAAGACACAGCAACTTTAACGCCAGTTTCAACAAACGCAGCTAGGTTTTGAACGATCAGCCATTTAGAATAGTCCTACCGCTATGAATTTTTCAGGATTATGACCAAAAGACCTTACCTAACGTTGACGATACTGATTCTGGTATTGATTGCGGTTGCTGTGCAGTTTGCCCCTGGGTGGTCTCAAAAAGCGGATATTAACCCGCCTGCTACGGCATACAGCCGCGCACAAGGGGATACCACCAAAATTGAAGTGCCTTGCTCCAATGAGCATCCCGAATGGCGACAAGCCCAGGTGATTGACGGCGTGGACATTGCTGCCGCGCCGTCTTGTGAGCCGGACAATCCCTACGATATTGCCGCGTCGGTCAAGGGCACCAACAATATTTCGATGGCGACGTTGATGCAGTCCAATCTGGCACAAGATGCCTTGGTAATGGGCGATGATGTTGACCATGACGGCGACCCGGATGTCATCCACATCAAATTGGAAGTGGTTGAGTTTAACGGTGCCAGCCCGGATGGCGAATATTTGATCAATACCTACAATATTGCGCCGGGAATTCAACCGGGGCTTTGGGCATTTGCGCCTAAATCCAGTGGCATGGCGTTGAAAAACTTTAGTTCACGGGAGGCGCGGCCATTTTTGCGTGCGCCTTCGCCTACGATACGGGTTGAGCAGGGCGATAAGGTTTTTATCACGCTGGAAAATACCCATTATTTACCGCATACCATCCACCTTCATGGCGTCGATCATCCCTGGCAAAATTCCAAAGGTGAAGATAACGACGGCGTTGAAGAACATGCGGTTTTCCCAGGCAAAAGCCACACCTACGAAATACAGCCTAGGCATACGGGTACGATGTTTTATCACTGCCACGTACAAACCGCGCAACACATGATGATGGGTCTGAGCGGCATGTTCGTCATCGAAGAAAACCACCCGAACAACTGGGTGCAAACCTTTAATGTTGGCGCGGGACAGGTTCGCTATCCGTCAGTCGGCGTAAAAAAAGCCTACAGCCAGGAATATGATTTGATTTATCAGTCCATTGATAAAAAGTTGGCAAGCACTATCCAATCGGCAACCGACCCCAGGCTTGTCGCAAAAAACATGGGCCGCGATTACAACATGACCGAATCGTTTGAGAATTACTTCCTGCTTAACGGACATTCTTTTCCGTATACCTTGCGCGATTCGATGATTGTCACGGACGGTAATGAAGCCATCAAGCTGCGTGTTGTTAATGCCCAGCGTTCACAAGTCGCCATTCATTTTCATGGTCACAAGGCAACTATTACGGCAATGGATGGCGTGGAGCAAGCCGTAGACCAGCAGGTTACGCGAGATGTGTTTGATATAGCGATGGCGCAGCGGTTAGACCTGCACCTGCAAACCACGAATGATGGCTTGCACAGTTACGGCCCTGGTCTGTGGATGTTCCATGACCATGTACCGACCGGAACGACCACCGACGGCATGGAACCTGGTGGCAATATGGCTATCCTGGCTTACAAGCCGCTGATTGACGAGCTAGGGATGCCAAAGATGCACGATCAAATGCTGGGCGAGTTATTCGACAAAGATTACTACGCCAAAAAACAATCATATTGGCAACAAAGCGATTTTGCTGCCGTGTTTGGCGATGCGGGGCTTATCTCTCCAGATGTTAAGAAGCTAGTGATTTTTGGGTTGTTGATTGGGCTGATCGTTGGGTTACTTATCGTGCTTATGATGGTTTATAAACGGAAGCAGCAATCATGATGGTTCGACAAGCTCACCACGAACGGAATCGACAAACTCATCATGAACGGAATCGACACCTTGCCGTTCGTCCTGAGCTTGCACCACAGGCACTTCCGTTGGTCGTCGAAGGACTTAATCGGAAGTTTCATTGGCAAATCGTTATCACCTTATCATTGGTAATGGGTTTACTCACACCAGCATCCGCCATGATGGATCACGACCACATGCTGATGGATGAAAAAGGCATGATTATGAATGCGAATACCGACAGATTGCCCAAAGATTGCCAAAAAATTTCGGGTGATGTAAACATTACCATCCGCGCCGGACATAAGTACGCGCAGAAATTTAACGGCAAAATGTACGCATTCGACAATCAGGAATGGGACGTTGCACCCTGCGCCCGCATTAACGTGACCTTTATTAATGACGACGATATACGTCATCAACTGATGATACATGGCTTGCCAGGCTATTTATATCCACAAGGCATGTTCCATCTGGAGCTTTATGGGGCAGGGGAGTTAAAGGCTTCATTGATCGTCCCCGCCACGAAAAAAACCTATCTCGTGCATTGCGAACTGCCGCAACACATGGAAAAAGGTATGAAATCTCAGCTTAAAGTTGATGGCGGCGATGGCGATTTGCCCAGCATACCGGGGCTGACTAAACCTGTCAGGGCGGATAGCTATCCCGTAGACTGGACGCCTTCCATGGGTGCGATGTTATTGGCTTGTATCTTGGTAGGTTGCGTAGTGCCTTTGATATTGGTCAGGAAAAAGTTGCGATGAATTTATCCGGTATCCAGGGCACAAGGATGTGAAAGGTAATTGCGCTTAAATGTGGAGCATACATCCATGTATTCTGGGTTCCGGCAATCCATGCCGGAACGACNNGGCACCCAAAATACCGGATCATAGCCAAAGCCATTACCACCCGTCGGATGAAATAAAATCCGTCCTTCCCAAGTGCCTTGGGCAATAATCGGAACCGGATCATCTGCGTGTTCGATAAGCGCCATCACACAGATAAACCGCGCCGTGCGTTCTTCCAAAGCCACGCCTTCCAGTTCTACCAGCAATTTATTGACGTTATCCTGGTCGCTAGCGCCAATACCGGCATACCGGGCAGAAAAAATGCCCGGCGCACCACTTAAGGCATCCACGGCCAAGCCCGAATCATCGGCAAGTACAGGAAGATGACAATGCTGCGCGGCATGCCGTGCTTTCAACAAGGCATTCTCAACAAATGTAACCCCCGTTTCTTCCGCTTCTGATTGAATAAATTCTGATTGAGGAATAATCGAATAGCCCGGCAGCAGTGCCTGGATTTCCATGATTTTGCCTTGATTATTGCTGGCAAGGACGATTTGATGGGTTTTAGTGCTATTCATCGCTCATACCTCCTACTCAAAAAATCCAGAAATTAGAGGGATTTTAGGTAGCTGTCATTATGCGCTAGT
>PMDM01000243.1 GCA_003155565.1 Methylococcaceae bacterium
CCGAAGGCATTTACGGCGGCTGGGGAAATTTCGGTTCAGCGGCAGCGGCTATCGCATTGCCGTCTCTTGCCCTGCTCTTCGGTGGCGACGAGGGTTGGCGCTATTCCATCGGCTGCACTGGCGTGATCGCCCTGCTCTATTCGGCTATTTATTTCTTCAGCGTGTCTGACACACCCAAAGGCTCAACCTACTTCAAACCCAAAAAAGCGGGGGCTATGGAAGTCAGCAGTATATGGGATTTGTTCTTTTATGTAGCGATGAACATCCCTTTGTACGCAACCTTAAGTTTGCTGACCTGGAAACTGTCATCATCCGGTGGCGCCAACTACACCAACCTTTTATCAGACACGGCTGCCATCTTTATCCACATCGGCATCTGGTGTTTATTCGTGTACAACGTGTACAAAATTATCCATGTCAATGAAGAACACCTGCAAAAACCGGTAGCAGACATACACAAATATAAATTCAAGCAAGTTGCGGTTCTGGACTTGGCTTATATGATCGCCTTCGGTTCAGAACTCGCCGTAGTGTCGATGTTGCCGATGTTCTTTTATGAAACCTTTCATGAATCGCAAAATATTACTATGGTCGAGGCAGGCTTACTGGGCGGAAGTTTTGCTTTTATTAACCTTATCGCCCGTCCGGCTGGCGGCTGGCTTAGCGATAAATTTGGGCGCAAATTATCACTGACCGTTTTTATGGCAGGCATGTCAGCAGGTTATTTCATCATGTCATTCATTAATCCAGAATGGCCTATTGCCCTAGTTGTATTGCTCACAATGTCCTGCTCCTGCTTTGTATCCGGCGGCTGCGGCGCGGTATATGCCATCGTGCCGTTAATCAAACGCCGCATGACCGGGCAGATAGCGGGTATGGTCGGCGCTTATGGTAATGTCGGCGGGGTATTGTTTCTGACCATATTATCTTTCGTTACGCCCTCGTTGTTTTTTTTAGTGATGTGCGGGGTTGCATTGGTAGTCTTGGTAGCCGTCCAATTTATTGACGAACCGAAAGGCCACATGGCAGAAGTTCAAGAAGATGGTACGATTGAGATTATTGAGTTGAATTAGTTATTTAGTCTCGTATTAAAGAAATACAATTATCTGAAAACTACGTTCTATTGACCTTTTCTAAAGCCAATGCCGCCTGATAAAGCAGTTTTTTTCTGGCTCCGGTGATTTGTACTGCCATTTCAACAGCGGTTTTGGTGGAGCATTCGCGCATCAGTATGGCGAGAATGTTCTGTTGCTCTGGGCTGAGGCCTTCATCTTGCTTGATAACTTTGGCACCCTCAACGATTACCACAAACTCACCTTTACGCATATTGGCATCTTGTTCGACCAATTCCAGCGCATGAGCCAGGCTGGTTTTGACGATAGTTTCATGCAACTTGGTCAATTCCCTGGCGATAACGATTTGCCGATCTGGTGGCAGAATGGTGGACATATCCTGTAATGCCGTTAATATGCGGTGGCATGATTCGTAGAATACCCAGGTCGTTGGTGTAGTCAGTCTTTCGGTGAAAAATGCCTTACGAGCCGATGAGGTGCGCGGCAAAAACCCTTCAAAAGAGAATTGTGTAACCGGCAATCCCGCCGCAGATAAGGCGGCTATCAATGCACAGGCTCCGGGAATAGGCACAACGTCTAATCCGGCATCTTTAACCCGGCGTACCAACGGCATACCGGGATCACTCAACAACGGCGTACCCGCATCAGAAACTAGGGCTACTGAAAGTCCATCACGCAGCTTTTCCAATAGGCTGTCAGCTGCTTTTTCTTCATTATGTTGATGGAATGACACGACTTTATTGCTAATGCCATAATGGTTTAGCAAAAATTTGACATGACGGGTATCTTCGGCGGCAATCAGGTCAACCTGCTTTAAGGTTTCTATGGCCCTGAAGCTGACATCCGCTAAATTACCTATTGGCGTTGCAACAACGTATAATTTGCCGTAATGATTTGTCATGCAATCTCTGCTTTGAAATTATTTCTGTCTCAATAAAGGTAAGACCCGATGAGCCGTAACTTAGTTTGTGTTCCGCTGTTCTGTGTGCTGCTATTGTCGGGCTGTGCAAAACTCCCCGATAATTATGGATTGTACCAAGAACCGCCCTCTGCCTGGACAATCGAGCAAAATAATACGCGTTTACAAAGTATCGGCGCTTTAATTCAGACCGGTAAAGGCAATGCAGCCAAGCAACAGGCTGATTTGATCAATCCGAAAGAATTGACAGCACTGCAACAGGCGCAATTTAATCTGTTATATTCTCAAATTCTGCTTAGTTTTGGTGAAGCAGAACAAGCGATAAGCAAGTTGGCAATCACAGAAACCAGGCAACTGGGCATCAACGATAAAATCAAATACTACCAATCCCAGGCGTTTGCTTATTCGTTAACAGGTAATCTGCTGGAAAGCGCTAAGGCCAGAATCGCGCTGGATGCTTTTTTGACCAAACCGGATGAACGCAAAAAGAATCAAGGCGTGATTCTCGAAACATTGGGCTTATTTCCTGAAACCATCGTGCAAAAAACACCTGGGTTGCCTGAATGGATGTCCATCGCCAAGGTTTTGGCATCAAGAAACAAGAATCCAGCTAATTTTAATGCCTCGCTGGCAAGCTGGCGGTCGGCTAACCCAGGGCATCCCGCTAACAGTTACTTGGCAACGATAGCAAACATGCCAGAAGATACTGGTGATACTCCCAAATCTATAGCCGTGTTATTGCCAGAATCCGGCCCTTTTTTGGATGCAGCCAAAGCAGTTAAGGCAGGATTTTTGGCTGCACACAGCCGTCACAACGGAAGCGGAAGCAAACCTACGCTGCATTTTTACGATACCGAAAAAGGAAAGACTGATGAGTTGTACCAAAAAGCTGTACGCGAGGGTGCAAAACTGATTATCGGGCCATTGAATAAAGACAACATTCAAAGCCTTGCAAACTCGTCCACGCTGACTGTTCCGGTGTTGGCCTTGAACCATGTGCCTAACTTAAGCAAGCAAAACCTGTATCAATTTGCCCTCAGCCCGATGGATGATGTCGCCGAAATCACCCAGAAAGCCGCGTTGGATGGCCATAAAAAAGCCGTGTTGCTCGTCCCTAATAACGAACAAGGCAAACGTATTTCGTCTTATTTTATCGAGAACTGGCAAGCATTGAATGGCACTATTCTTAAAAAACAAACTTACGACCCTACAAAGACTGATTTTTCATTAGCTATCAAAAACCTGTTAGGCATTGATGAGGGTGAAAACCGTTACCCAAAAGTTCAACAAGCTTTTCCTGACACTAAATATGTGCCCAATAAAAGTCAGGATACCTATGCCCTATTCTTAAGCGCTTACGGTAAAGAGGGGCGTGTTATTAACTCACAACTGGTTCAGGCTGGTGGTCTTCCGGTTTACGCCCTACCCACTATTTACTCCGGTTTGCCTGATTCGGCGGGTGATACAGCCCTTAATGGGATCACTTTTTGCGATACGCCCTGGCTATTTAATGGCGCGTACAACGGCGAATTGAGCATGATGGCGCTTAGGGATATTTTGAACCAATTCCCCAGTTCCTATATACGACTAGTGGCAATGGGCATTGATGCTTACCATCTTGCGGGGAAATTATCGTCCCTAAACACCACCCCCTATTCCGGGGCAACAGGAAATCTCTCGCTAGCTAATGGCAACCGTATCAAACGCAATCTGGTTTGTGCCAAGTTTGCTATGGGACAGCCTGAGCTGATTGGCTTTACTCACAGCCCATCAGAAGGAGACTATAGCAGTGCTGGAAAACCGGGTGGCGTGATACCCGCTGCCAAGCAATAGCGTGTTAAGTTCGCTCAAAACGAAAGCAGCACACTTATTGCGCGGTAAAAGCGCGGAAGACCAAGCCCATGATTATTTGATTGGCAAAGGGCTACAGCCAGTCTGCCGGAATTATCGCTGCAAACAGGGCGAACTGGATCTGGTTATGCGCGACCAAAAATCATTGGTGATTATTGAAGTTCGCTACCGAAAGACTGACGTTTACGGCAGCGCACTTGAAAGCGTTACGCACAGCAAACAAACCCGGATCATAGCCGCGACGCAGCATTATTTATCGACACTGAGAATCGATTGCCCGCTGCGTTTTGATGTGGTTGCCATCTCCGGTAATGGCGATATCGAGTGGATAAAAAATGCTTTTTAACCTTCAGAATTCATGAACTTACAAAACCGTATCATCAATCAATTCACCGACAGCATCCAGACCAAGCAGGACGCTTTAGGGGAATTGTGTGAACTTATCGAATTAGCCTCACAACGTATGGTGACAGCGTTATTGAATGACCGGAAGATTTTATCTTGCGGCAATGGCCGCTCGGCTGCCTGTGCCCAGTTATTATCTTCCGCCCTGTTGAACCAGTTCGACCGCGACCGCCCATCATTGCCAGCTATTGCACTGACTGCTGATATGACAGCAATGACCGCAATCGCTAACGACTACAGTTATGAGGAAGTGTTCTCCAAACCTATCCGCTCATTAGGACAAAAGGGTGATGTGTTAGTGACGTATACTGACGGCAATCATTCCGCCAATATTGCCAAAGCAATTGCCATAGCACACGGCAAAGACATCTCCATCATTGCCTTGACAGGAGAAAAAAGCGAGGCAACTTCGGCTTTATTAAGTGAACGGGATCTGGAAATACGCGTTCCGTCCAGCTCGGCAATCCGTACGCATGAAGTCCATGTGCTGATTACGCATTGTTTATGCGATTTAATCGACCATCAATTGTTTGATGGTCTGGGTTGAGTTAGCAGGATTTAAGGAATCTGGAATCTCTGAAAAAGTCCTTCGACAGGGCTCTCCTGAGCTTAGACGAAGGACTCAGGACAAACGGTAACTCGTTGACCTTGTTCGCGGTGAGCTTGTCGAACCATGAATGAAACCAACTTGTCAGTGTTTCCTTAAGTTTTATACAGATCGCTACTCCCATCCATATTACCGGTTTGGCTGTACAACAACGGCCAGCCTGAATTAAGTTCAGCGGAATTAATCACCTCGCACACGGCAATTTTATGGTCGCCTGCGTCTGAAAAGTGACTGAGTTTGCAATCAAAGTACGCCAAAGAATCAGCCAATACCGGGGCTTCTGATTTACCTGCCTGCCAGCAGTACGTAGTCATTTTTTCTTTAACGCCTGATCGCCCGAAATGCGCCGCAATAGCCAGATGATCCTGACCCAAGACATTCACTGTACACACACCACTAGCCTGCAATAGTTTGTAGGAATAATGCTCAGGATTGATGCTGAATGCGATCATGGGTGGTTCAAAAGATACCTGCATCACCCAGGCAGCGGTAAACGCGTTTTGTTCTGAACCGTTGGCCACCCCGATTACATAAACACCGTGGGTGATCTTATTAAACAAAATGCTGGCATTTTCTATCATGTCAAAGCACCCGATTAATGTGCCACTACATTAATCCGCATGGACAAATCAATCGCCCTGATATTCTTGGTTAACGCGCCAATAGAAATGTAATCAACGCCCGTTTCGGCAACGGCACGAATGTTTTTCAGTGTGATATTGCCCGAAGCTTCCAATTCTATCTCACCATAGCTCAAGGCAACCGCCGAGCGCATATCGTCTAATGAAAAATTATCAAGCATAATCCGGTCAGGTTTCGCTTCGACTGCCTCTCGAAATTCCAGTAGCGATTCCACTTCCACCTCCACTGAAACCGATGACTGCTGCCGTGCTATTTGCACAGCTTTGGCGATAGAACCCGCAGCAATAATGTGATTTTCCTTGATTAACACGCCGTCGTACAAACCTATCCTGTGGTTATAACAACCGCCACAGACCACGGCATATTTTTGCGCTTTTCTTAAGCCTGGAATCGTTTTGCGGGTGTCCAATACCTTGCAACCTGTCCCTGCGACGGCATCGGCGTATAGTCTGGCTACCGTCGCAGTGGCGGATAAGGTTTGTAACAGGTTTAAAGCGGTGCGTTCCCCAGTCAATAAGGTACTGGCAGAACCGCTGAGGTCGCATAAGTTTGTACCTACGCCAACAGCCTCGCCTTCGGCTACCAGCCAATTGATAGTAACATCAGTATTGAGAGTCCTGAAAACCGCATCAAACCAAGCTTGGCCGCATAATACCATCGCTTCTCGCGTAATAACAATGGCTTCTGCCTGAACGGTTTCAGGGATGATAGCTGCGGTAATGTCGCCTGAGCCGATGTCTTCCTTAAGATAGGTACTTATGTCGGGTGTAAATTGGTCGGTCATGGAATACGGCGCGGTCACTTTTTAATATTCTTTTTTAAAAAGTTTTTGAGGAGTGTTAGGCCGACACTGAGGTATTTTTCCATGAGATTGATTAAGTATTTAGAAAACCACAATAGCTTCTTGAACTTCTCTTCGTGACTGCTTGCAGCAAACTCAGCTTTCAAGCGTTGGTAATGAAAGCCAATACCATCAACAAACACAGGTTTATACAACCACATCTCCAGGATTGAAGTGACCCACATAAACATGAAGGACACTCCCATGCCCATACCTGCAAAAATAACCAGCCAGGCAAACATAGGGAAAAACTTGGTTAGCCACCAGGACACAATATCCGCGATAAGAAAAGCATACGGCATTCCGATGGCAATACATTTATATTTAACACTGGTTGTTTCAGCAAAACTAAAAATAATACCGACAAACATGAAAATAAAGCTGATCCCAAACATGTGGATATGCGATCCACGCGTCAACGACGCAAGAGTGGCGCCTTCATCCTGGGCTGTCAACGCTTTCAACTGGGCAAAATCGTTGAAATTCGGGATGCCAGAAGCAGCTTTGTTGTGGCACATCACACAGCGTTCCTGGATAATTTTTTCGATGCCATTGGCTTTATAATCGTCGATATCCGCCCCGTCCCTATCCCACTGGATGATGTCAAAACGCTCCTGATCTGGGGCATTGTCTTTCATGGAACCGTTAAGTTTTTGCTCCAACACGGTTCCTGAACGATTTCCGTAATAGCTATAAACAATGTCGTCAACCGATAAGCCGAATTTGCCGTCCGCCATGCCGTGGGTCAGCAATATCTGGATCAGTGCAAACATGTAGCCGATACCGACGGTAATCAGGTATCCGGTAAACAACACCTTGATGGGTGTGTCGTGGTCTTTTAAGGCAGTATATTTTGATGACATGGAATCTTCCTAAAACGTTTGATCTTGGAGTTGGAGGCTACCACAAATCTCGATTTGCGCGAGAGCTATTGCAGTGTCCGCTCTGTACCCACTTGCGACAATTGATAACGTTGCTTGATAGCTTGCGCTAATTGATGGACTGCCATCGCATATTTGTTACTGTTGTTGTAGCGTTTGATTACTTTGAAATTATGATGGACGCGCCAATATTCATTGCCTTCATAGGTGCTTAATTCGATGACGGAAGCATCGTAGGAATTACTGGCCTGTTGCGCCACCGGGCCTCTATATTGCCAACCGCTGCGTGAGAAATAATTAGCCACACTGCCAATGGCATCTTCAGGATGCCATAGATCGCACCGCCCATTGTTATCGAAATCGACACCCAGACGGCGAAAACTGCTAGGCATGAATTGCCCCAAACCCATAGCACCAGCCCAAGAACCTACGGGTTCGCGGGGGTTGTAACCTTCGTCCCTAGCCATCAACAAGAAATGCTCCAGTTCTGACATAAAGTATTTAGAACGCCTGTAGGTATCAAAAGACAGTGTGGTTAAAGCATCGAAAACACAGGTTTTGCCTATATTTTTGCCGAAATAGGTTTCTACGCCAATGATGGCAACAATATACTCTGGATCAACACTATATGTGATACTGGCCTTGCGAATGGCATCCGCATTATTATTCCAGAATCCTACCCCATTATTGATGTGTGCATCAGTGAGGAATTTATTACGATAGCGTGTCCAACTGCCTAAGCGCGGTTTTGAAGGGCCGCTGCTGGGCGCAGGGCTTTCCAAACGGATGACAGAATCCAACCTGTTAGCTTGCGCGAACAATCCTTGCAGATAGGACTCTGAAAACCCATGTGTTTCGACCATGTGCCGAATAAAGTTTTTTACCGGATAGGAATTGGCATAATTACCTGACGTGCCGTAAGAATCACTGTATGAAGGATTGTAAGAGTCGTAGGTATTAGAAAGCGCTTTGGACTGATAGGAATTGTAAGGCTGTATAGGTCGAGGTGGCGGTGTAATCGGCCTGATAGGGGCGGTGGCTTGTGGATTATTGATGGTTTCGGGAAACGCGCTGTAATCGGTGGCTGGATCGCTGGCGCAGCCAGATAATATCAACGCAAAAGCTAGCTTGAATAAGCGTTTATTGAATGAGTTTTTCACGAAACCACCTGCCACTGCAAAAATATTAAAACTGTTGCTCCCTTTCTGGGAAACATAAACACTACTTAGCCTTCGCTGTCCAAATTACGCAGCTAACAACGGTTGGCTAGCCCTTGTGCTATCTCATCCTGCAATTTTTTAATAGTGCTGATCGGGTCTACCGACATACGTATTGGTCTGCCAATAACCACATGATCCGCGCCATTGATAACCGCCTTACGAGCCGTGGCTATCCGTTTTTGGTCGTCCTCACCGGGTATGCTGGATTCAGGGCGTATCCCAGGTGTCACAACAAGAAAGTTGTTGCCTAATTCATCACGCAAGGGCTTGGCTTCAAGTGCGGAAGAAACCACACCATCACAGCCCAAGCTGAGCGCCTTTCTGGAGCGGATTAGTACCAAATCCTCAATCGAACCCGTTAGCCCCATTTGCCGCATGTCGGACTCGTCAAAACTGGTCAGCACAGTAACCGCCAACACTTTAACATTACCACGTTCTAAAAGTGCGGCTTTGATTATCGAATCGTTACCGTGTATCGTGGCAAAGGTTACGCCCCGGTCTTTGACTTGTTGGATGGCGAGGTGGACTGTTTCGGGAATATCAAAAAATTTCAGGTCTAGCATAACCTTATTGCCACGGTCGATTATGAAATCGACGATACCCCACCAACCTGCCAAAAACAGTTCCAGACCGACTTTAAAAAATTTGATGTCACCATCCAGCGCTCTAACCCATTGTTTTGCTTCATCAGGGTTAGGGACATCCAGTGCGAAGATGATGCGCTCGTTTAGATTTATATTTTTCACAAGGTCGCCATGTGCGAGAATTAATTAAAGTTAAAGAATGCTACCACACAACGTAAACTTAAGAAAACTGGCAAAAGGGAAGGATTTTCTATATTTTAGGGCGGTTGATAAGCCAAATTATCACAATCACGGTTAAAATAATTTAGGTACAAGGCGAAAGGCACAAGGCAAAAAGATGAACGCTGTTTGTGCCTTGTGCCTTTCGCCTTGAGCCTAAGAATCACATGCGCATAGACCAACATTGGCTTAGTGAAGCCAGCCACGTTCCATCACCAAATTTCGATAACCGCGTAGACTCTGACGATATCTCTTTACTCGTCATACATTGCATCAGCCTGCCACCGGGTGAATTCGGCAACGCTTGCATAGAGCAGTTATTTTGTAACCGTCTCAATCCTGACGGGCATCCTTATTTTAAGGAAGTTTTTCAGCTAACGGTGTCGTCGCATCTGGTCATCAAAAGATCTGGAGAGATCGTGCAATACGTTCCGTTTGACAAACGCGCTTGGCACGCTGGGCAGTCTAGTTATGAAGGTCGTGAGCGCTGCAATGATTTTTCTATCGGCATAGAACTTGAAGGCACTGAAACTATACCTTATACCGAAGCGCAATACCGTGAACTTGCCGCTGTTGTTAAGACTCTACTGGACACTTACCCCGGATTATCTGCCCAACGGATTACCGGCCACAGCGACATCGCCCCTGGACGAAAGACCGATCCAGGCGAATCATTTGACTGGCAGAAATTTTATTGTTTATTGGGGAAATGATGCCAAATTGATAAGATAAGGAAAAATCCATTGAATTTTACTTTAAATAGCGACGAAACCCGTCCTTAATACGTCTATTATGTTACAGGTTAAAAAAATGCTACTCTGCCAAAAAACCTACCTGATACTGCTCGCCCTGTTTTTGCCATCTTTGGCAATCGCCGGGGAAGGGACAAATCCCGGGCAACCCTTAGATCTGACCCGGCATTGGGTTGGCTATTTAGCTTTGGTTTTATTTGCCGTTGCCTATATCCTGGCGATGACAGAGGAAGTGACCGACCTGCGGAAGTCGAAGCCTATGGTGTTTGCGGCGAGCATGATCTGGGTGTTTATTGCCGCCATTTATGCCTATGACGGTATGAGCAAACAGTCGGGGCTAGCTTTTCGTTCCGTTCTTGAAGGCTATGCCGAACTGTTCCTGTTCATCATGGTATCAATGACTTACTTGAATGCCATGGAAGACCGAAGTGTATTTGAAAGGCTGCGAGTATGGCTGTTGAGCAAAAACTTTAGTTACCGGCAATTATTCTGGATTACTGGTTTCCAGGCCTTTTTTATTTCGTCGGCTTGCAACAATCTGACTACTGCATTACTGATGGGTTCGGTTATTGTGGCGCTGGGCAAGGATAGCCCGCGTTTTGTCACGCTATCTTGTATCAACGTGGTCGTGGCGACTAATGCGGGTGGGTCGTTTAGTCCTTTTGGCGACATCACGACGCTGTTGGTCTGGCAAAAAGGTGTGGTGCCATTTGGCGATTTCTTTTCTCTGCTAATTCCGGCGCTAGTCAACATGATAGTACCGGCTGTTATTATGCATCACTATATTCCGAAGAAAAGGCCGGAAGCGGTACTCGAATCGCAGCCGATGAAACGGGGCGGCTGGATTATCATCGGTTTATTTGCATTGACCATTGTAACGTCAGCCTGTTTCGAGAATTTCCTGAGCCTGCCCCCTGCTGCCGGTATGATGCTGGGACTGACTTACCTGAAGTTTTTTAGCTATTATTTACAAAAAACTTCAGCTAACCAAGACGATTCTGAAGAGCTAGAAACGGAATCCGAAGCAATATCAGCTAAACAAAAAAACGGTTTAGGCACTTCTACAAACAAAAATGCGACCGGAGAAAAATCCAGTTACATCGACTATTTTGCCCCCATGAAAGCCATGAACACAGCGCGATACAGGGCGGAAATGATAGACCAACCTTTTGATGTGTTTCATAAAGTCGCCAACCTGGAATGGGATACCCTGCTGTTCTTCTACGGTGTCATGGTGGCCGTCGGCGGATTGAGTTTTATCGGTTATCTGGGCTTGGCATCCCAGGTTTTATATGTCGGACTTGATCCTTCGGTGGCCAATATCTTAGTCGGCTTTGCTTCTGCGTTTGTTGATAACGGCACCATCATGCTGGCAGTATTGACGATGGCTCCGGATATTTCCCAAGGACAGTGGTTGCTGGTGACACTGACCGCCGGAGTAGGCGGCAGTTTGTTGGCGGTAGGTTCTGCTGCGGTAGTCGGTTTAATTGGTCAGGCAAAAGGGATTTATACCTTTACCAGCCATTTTAAATGGACTCCAGCAATCGGTTTAGGTTATCTGGCAAGCATTGCCACGCATTTTCTTTTGAATGGGCGTTACTTCTAAAAAAATAAATATTTTTGGTTCATCCGGGATTCAGCCCCTGGTTGTTATTCTGTGCCCAATATTTCTATCACGGGAGAAAACCATGAACACACTGACTAAAAAAATCGTTCTTTCGGGTTTGGTAGTATTGTTGTCTGCTTGCGCTCATTATCCAAACAATTACAGCAGCTATCCAAGTAATGGCTCTTATTATTCTGGTTCAAATTACCCTGGTTCTTATCCTTCCAGCTATGGTAATTACCAGAACAATAATTACCCTCGGTATCCAGCCCAATCAGGATATGGCGGTTATGGCAGGCCATATAGCGGTTATCCTTCTAATAATAATTACTATCAAAACAATAATTATTACAACCGTCCTCAGCCCCAAAATTATCCATCGCCTGGTTACAGGCATCAAGGCGGCGGCTCGTTTGATCTCCATAGGGATCACGATAACCACCATCAAAACGGGGGCGGCTGGCAAAACGGCAACAACCAGCCGCAGCCTGGAAGCCGACCTATGATCGGTCATCATCAAGGTTGGCAAAATCCTCCGGCACATAGAGAGGGTCAACCTGACGGAGGCGGGTCAGGTCATCATGGGAATGGCTTCAATCAACAACCAAACGAGGGTAGCTGGCAAGGCCACAATAACCAACCGCAACAGCATGTCCAGGTTCACCATAACGACGGAGGTCGTTCGAATTTCGGAGTTATGAATGAGCCCATACACCAACAACCTGTGCAGTCGGGGCAAAGTGGAAATCGTAATGACAATGGCAATAACCATCAGCATAGACAACAGAAACAAGACGACAGGTAGGCAAATTTCTTTGATGACACGATAACGATTTCCCCGCTTGTTGTTGCAAACGGGGAAAACTTCTTTCAAACGTTTTTTCAATACGTTACCATCCAAGTTTGACGGCACTTAAGCCGCCAAACCGGTTAATCCTTAGTGTTCAAAACAGGTTATCCTGCCTTTTTTAAATTCATATTAGCTAAGGAAACCCTGAACTTGTGGTTCCACTCATGGTTCGACAAGCTCACCACGGACGGAATCACAAGCTCACCACGAACGGAATCAATCCGTTACCGTTCGTCCTGAGCCTGTCGAAGGAAGCCTGTCGAAGGACTTATTCAGAGATTCCTTAACTATTTGTTCTGCAATAGCTTTGAATAACATCGACAAGGTGTTTGCATTTGCCCGGTGTATCGCCTAAACTTCGGCTCTGGTTTAAAACCTCATTTCGAACTCGTTATGACACAACCGACTGATTTATAAGATCGCTTTGATAACAACTATAAAAAACACGCGATGGAAAATCGACTCCTTACACAGCTAAAAAGCGGCGGTATTGGCCGATTGATCAATATTACCCAGACTCTGTTTGTTAGTTTGCTGCGGATTTGGTCTATCCCCATCGTGCTGCTGCTCAGTCTGGCATCAGGATTTACCACATTTTATGGTATGTCCTATTTTATTACCCCCTGGATTGCACTGATTATTACTGTCGCCATTCAATCCATTATCGTCATTTGCTCATTTGAACTCGCTGGCATCCACCTCAAAGCCAACCGACTTCGCTATTCCAGCGTATTGGTTTCGCTGATTATTGCTTTCGTGGCTTCGATGGCGTTTTCTTATTTCAAATTCTACGAAATATCAGAACACGATACGATCCGTATCGAACGCATCAATGAAGTGGGAAATCAGGTCGATGCATATTTAGAAAAACTGGTCGTGGTAAAAAGCAGCCTTTTAGCGCAACAGAAGCAGGAATTGGAAAAGCTGGCAAAGGAAATGTCCCAAGCCTACTTCGGCATCCATCCTGATATTCCACCGCAATACAAAAATGAAGTCGGTGAAGGGCCGGTGTGGCGGCATGTCAACTCGATTTATCAGGACAAAAAAGCGCAGTTAGCGCAACTCGAACAACAATTCGTCCTGGTTGACCAGTCCATTGCCACGCTTCAAGTTGGCCTGAACAAGCTGGACAGTGACACTGCCCATAGTGAGGAAGCCTATCAGGAGGTTTCTCAGGGCTTACATAAGGTACAACTGGAATTTAACCAGTTAACCGCCAAGTACCGCAGCGATTTGCCCTCTGCGCCTATCCTGATGACCTATTCGCAGTTTACGGAAACGGTCAAACCCTCGGTCAATAACTTGCCCAAATTCACCTTGTTTCCCTTGATTATCGCCGGGATGGTGGATTTTTTTACCGTCTTGCTATCGTATCGCCTGGAATTTGCAGCACCCGGCCCATTGACCGAACGGGAGGAAGAGCTGGTCTTTGAATGCCTAAAACAATTTAGCGAATTCCGTATCAATGAAAATGATGCCGTGGAAATCATCATTGAAAAAACCGACATCGAACGCGCCCGGCATTATGTCGATTGGCCGCGAATGTTTGCCGTTGGCCTATTGTTAAGCCGTGGGTTTTTGCGTAAGGTGGATGAACGGCGCGTGGAATTCGCACCAAACCTTTACCCGCTAATCGCCGAGAAAATGGGAGATAAATTGCAAAAAATTAAAGCCCAGACAGCCATGCAAAACAACACACGCAACGGTTAAGGTATGAATGCGCCCCCAGAAAAATCTCCGTTAGAACAGTGGTTAGCGGAAATCAGCGCTGAAGCCGATACCCTCAACCATACCTGGGATCCGGGCTTTGAGGGCGGACGGCAAATCGTCATCGCCCAATTGGGGCCGTTTCAAAAATCCTACCAACGGCCACCACTGTTTACCCAGCGGTTTTATCACCGAACCATTCCTCTCCCCGTCGATGAATGGCGCTTTAACAACCAAATTAAACTCTATGGCAACTTTTGTATTGTCGATGCCCTCCTGACTATACGTTTTCAGGCTTCGATAAAATATGCCCAGGCCAATATTGAAGCCTTACCCAACATCAATCAACATGTCAAAGCCCGTTGCGAAGGCCTGGTTAAGGATGTCGTCGATCAAGAACTGCATAAATTGGCCAATGGGAACTGGGTGGAGCTAGGCTTATCGACCATAGAAAGGCATATTGAAACGGAAATTAACGAAACCCTGACCCTGCAAAACATCCAATGCCGTGCCTTATGTGAAATGATCGCCACTTTTTCCGAGATAGGTGATACCAACAAATTGGACAGCCGCTTTGCCCATGACGATATTTACCTGAAAGTATTAAAGAAAAATTTCAATACCCAAGAACAGCAAAACAAGGAACGCTTGCGGCAAGAACTGGTTCTCGAACAGCAACGCCTTGAGCGGCAACAACGCCTTATCGACCAGTATAATCAGGAACAAGCGCTGCACCGCATCGAACAGGAACAAGCCTCGCTCAACCTCAAGCGTCGTCTGGAAGAACAGGAACGACAATTGAATGAACAATTTCTCATCGAAGAACGTGTCCACAGGGAACAGGTTTACCACGAACAGAACCTAAAACGGGTGGAACAAGAAGCCGCTGCAAAAACGCAACGAGAAATTCAGGCACACCAGCTTGAAAATGAGCAGCAATTATTGCAAGAACGACTTGAACATCAACACCGTATCAAGGAAATTCAGCTCACTGCTGAAATAGCCGACTTTGAAAAAAACCAGGAAGCCTGGAATGCCACCCATGAACGGCTAAGGATTGAGAAAATTGAACAGGAAAAACGGCTTAAGCAACTGGAAAATGAAGTGTCATTGGCCTTACTCGACACCAAGCAGAGCGAAGAACAAAAACTGAACGAACGCCTGCTGATGGAAAAGATGATGCATGAAGCCCGCATCAAGGACATGGAACTGGAAATGCAAATTCAGGAACACGAAAAACGCTACACCGCTACCCAGCAACTGGATAACTACCTACGCCGCGATATTGAATTATTGGTACTGGAAAAACATCGTGGCGAATTAATGCAGGAAGTCAAAAAAACTAAATTGGACGAGCTTCCCGCCATCTCAGCCCCCTCAAATCTGGAAGATTCTGTTGACCTGTAAAGAGATTGGATGGAACATGTTTTTTGAGTGTTTGCTATGCCAGCATTAGAGGTGCAACATTGAAATTAATTTGGTGGTTTACCGTATTATTAGTGATTTTTGCTTTGCAAGGATGCCAAGAATTACCCGGCGAACTCGAAGTATCAGGAGAGGCGCAGGGAACCACTTACCACATCAAACTGGTTATGGATAGTAAATCAACGTCGTTGGAGCAAATTCAGGGTCAAGTCACGGCGACACTGGCTGGAATTGATTCTAAATTATCGAACTACCGGAATGATTCCGAAATATCCCTTATCAACCAACAAGAGAACACCGATTGGCTCACAGTGTCCCAAGAGATTGCCGACCTGTTGGTCATCGCGCATATGGTTTATGAACGATCAAACGGCTGCTATGACCTCACGGTAAAGCCCTTGTTTGATCTGTGGGGCTTTTCCCGTCACGAAAACCGGGTTCCTGCCCAGGATGAAATCAATGCTCTCTTGCCCCATTTGGGCATGCCGCTTCTGGAGGTGGATACAATCAACCAGCGCATCAGGAAGAAAGACCCCAAGCTGAAAATAGATTTATCCTCCATTGCACAAGGGTACAGCGTGGGTAGGGTTGCTCGCCGCCTGGAAGAGATGGGCATAAAGAGCTATATGGTGGAAATAGGAGGAGAAATGATGGTTAAGGGCCGTAAATCCAACGGCAATAATTGGCGGGTTGGCATTGAAACCCCCACCCCTTTTATCCGAAAGCTCCATAAGGTCATTGATGTCAAGGAATATGATGGTACGGCTATCATGACAGCCGGAACCTATAGGAATTTCTTCGAGGAGAACGGACAAGCGTATTCGCACATACTGAATCCCAAGACCGGGCGACCAGTGACCCACCATCTGCACTCGGTAACTGTGCTGCACGACGATCCGACTTGGGCTGACGCTTGGGATACCGCCCTACTCTGCGTGGGTGAGCAGGAGGCGGCTCGAATCGCGGAAGCGGAGAAGCTCAAAGTGTTCCTGATCTACGATGATGACAATAAATTAAAGGAATATATTAGTAAAGCTTTTGCGGCTTCACAGTGATCTGCTGGAGAGAGTGCGATATGGCAGAAAATCCTTTCAACGCGTAATAGCCATATAAAGCAACATCAGGTTTTAGATCAAGCCTGTCCCATCAAAAATAATCGGCATTAATCCAAAAATGTACGGCAATGCTGGCGATATAGCCTAGCAAAATAACCGGCATCCAGCGCATGTGGTAGCCGAAGGTATAGCCCTCCTTGATCTGGCCGAGCAAGCCGACTCCGGGTGCCGAACCGATAGCCAACAAACTACCGCCAACGCCGAGCGTCAATGTAAGCAGCAACCATTGACCGTGTGGCAAGTCAGGGTGCATATTAAGCACGGCAAACATCAGCGTACCGTTATCGATAAAGGCGGATGACAAACCGATGATAATATTGGCAACCGTAGGATGGTTCTGTCCGTACAAAAAATGTGCAATGGCATCAAGGTAGCCGATAAAACTCAAAGCTCCGATAATCATCATGGCACCATAAAAAAACAGCAATGTATCCCATTCCACATTGCCTACATTTTTATAAATGTCAAAATCTTGCTTTTCGTTGCCAACGGGAACGTCCACCCCAAAAAATTTATAGGCGTACGCGAATTGACTTTCATAGTTTTTAACTGTTTTCGTCAGATAAAAACTGAAAAACTGNNAAGAACTCTGCAAATTTCAGGATTTTATGCTGCCAGACAAACAACGTCGATATACCGCCCAACGGACTGAACGATCCTCCGGCGTTGGTCGCCACGACGATGTTGACACAGGCTATACCGATGAACTGCGGCTTATTTTTGCCGACCGCCATTGCTATTGCGCCCATCAATAAACCGACCGCAAGCCCGCTGACCACGGTTGAAAGCAGAAAGGCCAGAAAGCCGGTAATCCAAAAAAGCTGCCGGTAGCTGAACTGCTTGTTTAGCAGCCAAATCCGAAGGCCATCAAAAATACCGCGTTCTTCCATGGCGTTTAGATAGGTCATGGAAACTAGGATGAACAACAGCAGTTCGATATAAGCGAGCAAATTGCTTTCAAACGCCAGCGCAGCGACTTTGGCTTGCCCGTTCAGGGCATAATAAATACAGATCGCAAACCAGACGATCGCCGCTCCCAAGACCATCGGTTTAGACTTACGCAACTCAATTACGTCCTCCGCCATAGCCGCCACGTAAGCCAACACCGTAAAGAGGATAGAAAGATAACCGATAATATGATGGGTTAGATTATAGGGGACGGAAGAACCCATTCCTGAACCTTCGCCAGCGAAAACGGTAGTGGGAAAAAGCACTGATAAGATGAGGAACAATATGCCGTTCACTGGATTCCCCTAATAAGGAACAATACAAAAAAAAGGATTCCTAAGAATTATCACCGAAAGACCGTAATATCACTACATTTTTCGAAGTGCTACCTAAACTTTAGTTCAGTTCCAATTTGCCGTTACAATTCAACGCGTATACCAAGCTCAATAACCCTATCCACCGGTATTTTGAAAAATTCAATGGCGCTGGACGAGTTCTGGAATAGGAACCGAGACAAAGGCCTGCGCCATACGGGCATTGGGCTGCTGCGTCGGAACGAGATAAATTCCCTGCCGACAAAAAACGATACCTTTTTCGGGTCGGTGTCCAATCCTTGCTGCACACATAATTCCAGTGCACGACGCACGTCTTGCGGCTGCTTGAAACCGAAATAGAGTTTTACCCGGTAAAATTGCCGATTTTCTCCGTACGACCGGATCTTGACCCGGTGCGCCTCGGCTACATAAGGTTCATCTTTGGTGACGATGGTCAGCACAATGATTTGCTCATGCAAAACATGGTTGTGTTCAAAGTTATGTAAGAAGACTTGCGGTACACCATGCAGGCTTCGGGTCAAATAAATCGCGGTGCCGGGTACTGTCGCTGGCGGATTTTTTTGCAAAGCTGCTTCAAAATCCTCGAACAGTACACGCTTTTCGTTCTGACGCTCTGTTAACAGCTGACGGCCTTTAATCCAAGTTGTCATAATCAGGAACAACACAGCTGCAACAGCTAATGGCAACCAGCCGCCAGTCGGAATTTTTAGGCTATTGGAGGAAAAAAACAGTAAGTCGATGATTAAAAAAGTCGTTAAAAAAATCACGCTAGTGAGTTTTTTCCATTTCCAAAGTGCCTGAATGATTATGAACGCCAGCACGGTATCGATAATCATAGTGCCGGTGACCGCGATACCGTAGGCGGAAGCGAGTGCGGAAGAGGATTGAAAACTTAACACCAGCACGAATACCGAGGCCATGAGCAGCCAATTGACGGCGGGGACATAGACTTGCCCCATTTCATCACCTGAGGTGTGGAAAATATCCATGCGTGGGCAGTAACCCAGTTGTATGGCTTGCCGGGTAATCGAAAATGCCCCTGAAATGACTGCTTGCGAGGCAATGACGGTCGCCAACGTCGATAGGATCAGCAAAGGATACAACGCCCAAGTAGGGGCAAGTAAATAGAATGGATTTTGTATTGCTTCGGGGTGGCCGATCAACAATGCGCCTTGTCCGAAGTAATTTAGCAGCAACGCCGGAAATACAAAACCGAACCAGGCATAACGGATCGGTATTAGACCGAAATGCCCCATATCGGCATACAACGCTTCAGCGCCGGTAATCGCCAGCACCACCGCGCCCATGATTAAAAAACCGTGCCAGCCCAATTCCCACAGTATATGTACCGCATAATAAGGATTAACCGCCATGAACACGCCCGGTTCGTGGATAATATTGACCACACCCATGACTGCCAGCACAACGAACCAGATACACATCACGGGCGCAAAAATTTTTCCGACAGCACCTGTCCCCCTAGCTTGTATGATAAACAACACGCTCAATACCGCAATAGTTATCGGCAGCACATAATGTTCCAATTGGGGGGCGACGACTTGTAAACCTTCCACCGCACTGAGTACGGAAATTGCTGGCGTAATAATACTATCGCCGTAAAACAGTGCCGCACCTAGCAATCCGATGGTGACGATAAAACGCATCTTGCCGGGATTGTTATGCGAGCCGTGCAGTGCCAAGGTCATCAGTGCCATGATGCCGCCTTCGCCTTTGTTGTCGGCACGCATGATGAAAATGGCATATTTGGTGGTCACCACCAGTGTCAACGACCAAAAAACCAGCGACAATACGCCCAACACATGGTTTTCATTGATCGTTAAGCCGCCATGGAAGACTTCTTTGAGTGCATATAATGGACTAGTGCCAATATCCCCGAAGACGACACCAATCGCGCCTAGGGCAAGGGTGGCAAGTTGTTCCTTGGAATGATTTTCTTGATTTGTGGACATTTAGGAATGAATGCGGAAACGTAAAAATACTCCAATTATAAGTGAATAATGCGCGTTGACGTTACTGTAGCAATATTAATCCCGTATATTAGGTATTTTGTAGCTTGACACGGAAGTGTTGTAGGCTGGGTTGAGGTACGAAACCCAGCATCGAATATTTGCTGGGTTTATCAACCCAGCCTACGGACTATCCTTCCCAAGACAACTCAGGAAAAAATTCCGCCTGCATACGGCGGCAATAATCCATCAGGTTTTGTTTGGTCAAGGCATGGTCTTTCAGCGGCGATTTGATCGGACAACCCAGGGCATTGACCAGAATGCCGTAAGCGCTTGCATCCAGGCTTGTTGGCTTATCGCCCATAAAATAGGGCTTGTCGCCAAGAAAATTGGCTAGGCTGTCGATGTCTTCCTTGCCGAGTTCAAATAATTCCTCGTGTGTTAGCCGCCCTATACCATGACCGATAATCTGTGCCTTGAACTTTCTGCGAGTAATCGCTGCCACTACATCACAGATGACCGGCGGCAAGCCGCCGAAGATAGCCTGTTTATTCGTTTGCCAGTTTTCTTCCGTATAATTCCAGCGCGAGACCATACAACCCCAATACAAATGCTCCTCCAAAAGCCGTTCATAAGCCTTGGCGATGCCTTGTTGTTCAAGTGAAAGCAGCGCTGCGTCGTTATCGCCATACGCCGACTTGAGATAATTCACAATCAACCGCGAATCGGACACTTTGCGGCCATCGTCGTCAATAAACGGAAGCTTTCCCCGAGGAGCCTTGAGCGGCAAGGTTTCGACAATTTCATAAGGGAGTTTATTAATACGAAGATAAGTTTCAACCTTCACACAAAACGAGCTTAAGTTAGGAATGCCCCAGGTACGGGCGAACTGGTAAAGTTTAATCATCTTTTTACTCTGGAAGCCTAGTTGTTAATATGGTTACTGCAAAATTGCAAGTAATTATCTTAGGCTCACCCGTTACTTTAATACAAGGCTAGGATTGAATGGTTTGCGCGGCTAAGCCGCCCTACTAAACTACGACAATCGCCCCATTCCCGTATGCCACTCCGAGCACTGGCGTTTTTATTGGGAATAACCCGTAAAATGCGCCAAGTGTAGGATGTGCCGAGGTACGGGGCGCATCAATCGAGAACATGAAAGATGCGCTACTACACTAACCCTAAGTGTGCCCCTCAATTTCCGTCCGGCTTAACAATAGCCTTGGATGCCCCCGTTTCCTTAACCTCAGCAGCATCTTTAAGATAATACTGTTTTAGCCGATTGAAAGCCGACCATAGCGTGGTATCCATAACCACTCTATTTCCTATGGCTACGATGACCCTGCTCAATTCAGGTATTTTGGTTTTGGTTGAAGTCAGGTAAATGGGCTGCACGTATAAGACAGTATTGCCCATCGGCAGGATAATCATCCGGCCCATCTCAACAGTAGAACCGGACTGACCCCAGAGGGTGAAGTTCGCTGATATTTCAGGGTCTTGATTAATAAGGGCTTCAACTTGCGCTGGGCCATTGACTTGCACGTCCTTCCCGAGCTTATAGACGGTAATACCCGGTTTGTATTCGAAGCCGCATTTGCTTTTGTCCATCACTCCCGCCATGCAAATCATGCTCAGGTTGTCGCGGTTGACGGGTGTCATGGGGTTAATCATGACGAATTCTTCCTGGTCTGTGCAATTTCCGAAGTCCATGGTCTGATAATAAGGCATGACCGCTTTGTCTCGCACGGTGGCAAATTGCCAGGTTTCGCCTTGCTCGTAAAATGCTTCGGGGGTTTGTTGATGGTATTTTGCAAATACGTTCATCTGTAACTGGTAAAGATCACGTGGATAGCGCAAATGTTTGCGTAACTCTTCAGGCATCTCATTCAGGTTTTTAAACAGGCCCGGATAAGCGCTATCGTAGGCTTGGATAATGGCATCGGACGGGTCGGAAATATAATAATCGACATCGCCATCGTAAGCATCGACGATAACTTTGACCGAATTGCGGATGTAATTAAAGCGGTGTTTGTCTTTGCCAAACTCGAATTCTTGCGGTTTGGCGACCGGGTATTTGTCCGATAAGGTGTACGCATCCAGGATCCAATAGAACCTGTCCTTGCCAACAACCAGATACGGGTCATTATCCAGGTGCAAAAACGGCGTTAACTTGTTAATACGGTCAGCGATATTCCGGTATATCTTGAGTTTACTCTCCTCGCTTATATTGGTTGAAAAGAAGATTTTTTCTTCTTTCTGATAGATCGCCAGCAGTGCTTTTCTGAACAATGAATTGATCGGTATCCCGCCTTCGCCGTGATAGGCCTTAGAAATCCCGGGATCCTCGCCTAAGTTACTGCCGGAAATATCCACAATTTTCAGTTTATTAGGCACGATGACATAACCGTATTCACCTTCACCGTAATAGATGTCAGGGTATTTGACATCGAACCCTGCCGACGAAGACATATTCAGGTCACGCAAATACCAGACCAAGGGCTTATCAGCATCTTGGGCTGCGGAAGTAACCACCGCGCCATAACCATGGGTGTAACGCAAATGCGTGTTTTCCCAATTTTGCGCCTCGTCTGGCAGTTTTGAAATGTTAATCTCCCTTGCCGCCAGATTGACTTGCCGTGTGTGGTCAAGGATATAGTAACGGTCTTCATCAAGGTTTATAAATTGATAGTACGGCCTTATTTCTTGTAACTGTTTGTAGCTGCTTATTAAATGTTCCCTATCCCACACAGGAATATTTTCGAAACGTTTTTGGCTACCCCAGGTGGTAATGTCCTCAGCGGCGTTCAGTTTTACCGGCAAATTGACGGTGTTGATATTTTTTAAGTCATACGCATCAAGGGTGGCATCAATATTGTGTTGTATAAATGGTTTTTCTGTTCTGACTGGGTTCGGGTTAACAATATATGTCTCTATAAATTGGGGAATAAAATCAAGATGTGGCAATCCCCAAATAACGAGAAATGTCGCCAGCGCTATTAAAAAAGGTGTTTTGCTCCGGTGCTGATCTGAAAATATGAATACTCCTGCGATTGTTGCCATCGCCAGGAAAGAAAGTATCCCCAGCCAGATCAAAGGCAATTGGTAGCGGATTTCAATCGTGCCGGGCCCGTAAAATATGGGTTCGTGAACGTCGGTATACAACAGTGAAAACCGATGTAACAAAAAACCCCACACAACGAACAGGACTACGAAGCCCATTAGAATGCCCAAGTGTATTTTTGCGCCTGGATGAAATTCCTTGTTCTGGTTAGGAACGAAGATATGTTCCAGCCAATACAAAGCACCCACCATCACAAAAATCAAGGTGGCTGTGCTTAATAGTTCCGGCTGGATTAGCTTATAGATGGGGTAAGACAGCAAGTAAAAGCTGATGTCATTGCCATAAACCGATTCCGTAACGCCCGACCGACCGCCAAAAAAGTAAAGTAAGGTCGTCTCCCATTGGTTATAGAAGGGTATAGCGATGAAGATGGCTAATATCAATGCAACAGGGGTATAGATTTTTGCCGAGCCATACAGGAATTTTTCTGAAAATTTCTGGAACTTCACGTTCTGGTCAAAATTGCTGAGGACTTCGTCCTGCGGATTCAAGCCTAGATAACGGGATGCGATCCAGAAATGGAAAAAGAAGATCGTGAAAAAAAACAGGGTTACCGCACCGGACAGGAAAAACTTGTAGAGCAACCGCAACCAGAAATAATGTTCGAGATTGATGGATTGAAACCACCATAAATCGACAAACAAGTCGAGAAATATGAAATGGAAAGCGATAAACAGGACAATCGAAATGACGATTGTAGTAATAATGACTGCGGGTATAAGGTTTAGATTCCGCATAAGTTCCTCATGTTAATGTGCATAGCTTTTGCTAATGTCCTTAGGCGTTCTGCCAATTATAGTTATTTCATTTCGACCCAAACAAAGAAAAGCAATTATTTTACTATTGTAAATGTTGCGCCAAGGACATCCCCAGTTTGAGGACTGCATCCTGCTTTACTTCATCAAGTAGATTGCCTTCGGCATGAAATGCCTTATCGGCTTGCGCTACGGTCATTTGATCGGGTAGCACAATAATACCGATGTTTGCCAATAACATCCGTAAAAACACCAAACCCCGCAATCCACCCAAAGTACCAGGCGAGGCCGCCATAATAACGGCTACCTTACCCCGAAAAGCCAACAAGGGCGCTTCGTCCCCCTCGCGTCGTGAAGCCCAGTCGATGGCATTTTTTAGTAACGGACTGAACGCGCTATTGTATTCGGGCGAGGCAATAAGAAAGCCGTCATTTGCTATCAACAGCTCTTTAAATACTCGTGCTGGTTGCGGCATTCCTTCCGCCATTTCAAGGTCTTGGTTAAAAATGGGCATGGGATAATCCGCCAGATTAACGACGGTAACATCCGCGCCAGCTTGCTGAGCGCCTAGCGCTGCTATCTGCACTAATTTTTGATTGTATGAACCGTTCCGGGCGCTGCCGGGAAAAGCAAGAATTTTAGGCAT
>PMDM01000069.1:0-2100 GCA_003155565.1 Methylococcaceae bacterium
GATGAGATGATTGAAATTTTTAACGTTAACTGGTTTGGCTCTGCGCTGAGTCGTCCTACGACTTTCGTTATGGGATTCCATCCTGTCAGTTACAGCCTGGGTTTCCACAAGCGTATCGAGAAAGCTCTTGCACACATCGACAATTTTCTTGCGTCGAAGGGCGATGGGCCTGTGGTTTATGAGACTATCAGCCACATTTCAACCGTTTTCAAAGACTTGCAGAGGTAAAGCCATCGGTATGGGTCAGTTCATTTTCTGTTTAAGACGGTTATTAAGTTCTATCAGCGACGTAATGCTTTCCATCAAACCTGGCAAATAGTCGGTAGATAAGATGAACGTCCACAAATACGAAACGATTGCATAAATCTTACCGGTAGAAAACTTGTCAACGTCAACGCAGATGAACAGCACGGCGACAAAAACGCCCATCATCAACAGCTTGGTGATGGTAAAGTTGAGCGAATTCCATTTTGAAATTCTGGTTTGAGGCAATACCATCCGCTGGTAATAATCCTTAATGGCTTCGGTATTATTATTTTCTAATAACTTAAACAGGTCTTCACGGTTATCGTGTAAATCTTTCTGCAATTCGACCACGTTTTTTCTGTAACGGTTATAGATGAAAGCCATCGGGAAAATAACGGCAAAACAGATCGCTGCGATGCGCCAATCATAAAAAAACAAGGCTGCAATTCCACCGAAAGCGGCGGAAATTTGCCAGATAACTTCCGGTACGCGGTCTTTCAAAAAAGTGACATAATCTTTTGCCAATTCGGTGTGAGCTAAGGCCTGTGAAGGGGGATAGCCTTTTAACGTTGAACTTAAGATTATTTCTTCGGCAATATCGACATAGAGTCTCGAATAGACTTTGCCGCTGTAAAACCGGCTCAATGCGCCACCTAGGGTATTCAGCAAATAAATCCCAATCCACAACGATAATGGCAAAACATAGTTCATTTTTAAGTCATCGTCATAAAATCTGTCGATGAGTGCATCCAATAATTTGCCGAAATAGGTGGGTTCTAAAACCCAGGTAAAGTTTTCAAGAAGCAAAAAAAACACCACCCAGAAAATTCCAAGGCGGTGTATTTTTATAATTGACTTAAAGTTCATTGCGGCTCTGCTTTAGAGNNTAGTAATGGAAACCCGCACTTTGATTTGATAGCTTTCGGGTTGATGGCTGTTCATTTATTGGATTTGTGCTATTGAAGGATTCAAACTCTTCAACAAACGGTCCAGTGCTAGTTATATCAACATAAAGCACCCTTATCAAATTATCGTAAGCCAGTTTTCAGTACGGCGAGCTATCGGTTAATTGAACCCGAGTTTTTCTATACAAAAACAAGCACAACAGCTATCGCATCGTCTTTACATTACATAATCCCCTTACTGTTATTTTCCATGCGCCGCAAAAATTCCGCCATGATTTGACCATACAACTCGTCACCTAAAAATTTNNTCTTCAACACCCCGGTCGATATTGGGATTATCATTCACCTCTATTACATAACATTTGCTGTCTTTTTCTTTAACATCTACGCCATAAAGTCCACTCCCTATATCGTGGCAGGCTTTCAAGGCGGCATCCAGTACACATTTGGGAACTTCAAACGTCGGCAAGGTCTCAAAATTTCCACAATCACTGTGCTGTTGGGTATGGTGATAAATTTGCCAATGGTTCTTGGCCATATAATACTTGCAAGCAAACAATGCCTTGTTGTTGAATACACCAATACGCCAATCAAATTCCGTATAGAGATATTCCTGGGCTAATACTAAAGCCGACTTTTGGAATAGTTCGGCTACTTTTATTTCAAGTTCCCGCCGATTCTGGACTTTGACGATACCTTTGGAGAAAGAGCCATCGGGAATTTTAATGACGACAGGGAATCCTGCCTCACTTTCCAATTTATCCAGATGTTGGCTATTGCCTTTGTGCAGTATCCAGGTTTTGGGCGAGGATACCTGATGAGTACGAAATAAATCGGCCAGATAAACTTTATTTGTGCAACGGAGTATGGAAGTTGGATCATCGATAACCACCAATCCTTCAGCTTCCGCCTTTTTTGCAAACCGGTAAGTGTAGTGGTCAATCGCCGT
>PMDM01000069.1:2156-2636 GCA_003155565.1 Methylococcaceae bacterium
GGATTAACGAGTATGGCAAGGTCGTAACGGGCGGGCTTACGGGTTCGGCTTTTGCGCCAGACTTTATTGCTAAATTTATCCAGCGCCGTCGCAAACAGGGTTTCATTGGCATCATCCAGATTGCGGTGCGATACCGCCCTTAAGTCCTTAATTTCCCACTGTTGGCCACCCCTCAGCGCCACTTCCAGAATAGGGCAAGAAAACTTTTCAAACAATAGTCGTGCCAGTTCCTGAAAGGCAGGCTCTTGCGTCGTACCAAAAAAACACAGGAATTTGATTTCATCTGTTTTGTTTTCGCCTTTAAAAACCCGTTCCAAAGTTTGTGACAAATCTTCAAGTTGAAGCTGATAAAGCGCCTTTTTGCCCAAGTCATTTAATGTCTTGACGGAAGGGATAACGTGGTGGCCGCGGGCTTCGGCCAGTAATGAACAGTAGTATCCATCAGATAAATAAGAATAACTGCTGCAAAGATTGATAATA
>PMDM01000464.1 GCA_003155565.1 Methylococcaceae bacterium
TCCTCAAGCCGTACGTAGTTTTGTTTTCTGGCGTTGTAATAAGGCCTTGACCGTCAGTTACTGCGGGCATCATCACCAAATAACCACCCGAATCACAAAGTCCACCTACGCCAGGGGCATTCGGTGTGGTTGTATGCAGTATGGAGGTGTCAAACGCTCCCGTATTGGGCGGTGTTTCTGCGAAGCAATCTGCAGCAGGTAAGAATCCCGATGGGCTATTGGCGTAATAGGTAGGTGTCTTGATCTCGCCGCCTGAGAAATCCGTGCTGTCTCCCCAGCCTGAACCCGCATAAACCAATGGCACCGTAGCGGGAGTGATTGCCAAAGCAATCAAAACAGCTGTCGCTATACGTTTTCGTCTAAAAATATTGCTATTTTTCATAATCAAATCCTTAATGAAAATTTGTTGTCGTATGATCTTGTATCCAGTTCGACTCATTTGGTGACCTAGAAGGAAGATGCGTAAATGAATGAAGCGACAACATAAGCAACGAGAAAATCTCAATCCTAAACCTCAATGAAAAATGAACTTAAAGGTATGAAAGTATCGCCGTGATGCTTACCCTTAAATTTCCACCCCTGAAAATCAATAATAGGACGCTCCCCACAGAAAATATTCTACGTTGTTCAATTAATCCGCAATATACGTAAGACTACCTATAAGGGGTCCTGAATGAACTTTTGGGTGGTTTTTTGGAATTAACTTAGATTGGTCTTAGATCTAAAAAGTTAAAAGCGGAAGGCTAATAGATGGCCACTTTATAGGTCAGGCCTGATCATTTTCAGCGTCTAAGTCCAAAATGATTTATCAATTTATGGGAATGCAAAGTTTTGGGTAAGCGAATTTAATCCACAGCCAACAAATCGCTTATTCCTGCAGGATACGTTTTGGCTGTGTTGAGGTGGCTGCAATGTCATTCAAACCGAACGAATTAATTGTATTTTGGTGAATAACCGTTCTACCATACCGACGATAGATCATCAAAATTAGCTTAATTTTTAACTGGATTGCTGAAATTCTTGGCAGATAAAGAACTTAAAATGAAGCGATCATGCAGATCACGGAGGAAATTTTGATAGTTTTTTGCTTAAATCGCCAGCACGAAGGTTACTACCTTATGTTATGGTTTGATAAAATCCGGTGCTTCCACCAAACCCGTAACCTTCGTCTTATTTAACAGGAATGTCTGATTAACTCAGGACGCTAATACAACTAATCACCTTTTTTAACTTGACTTAACCAGCGGCATTTATTGCCTTCAAGGTTTCTTTTGCTTCATCTTGCCCTATAAAATTGACTTTTTTATCGATGGCTTTTTGCAGGTACTCGCGTGCTAACGCGTTATTTTTTTGCTTATAATGCGTCATGCCCAAGTGATAATTGCTGACTGCAGACTCGGAATCCAGCGCAATTACTTTCAACAATAATTCTTGCGCCTTGGCATAGTTACCCTGTTTATAAGCTACCCAGCCCGCCGTATCCAGCATGTTGGCATTGTTGATTTTGGCTAATGGTTCAGCCAGTTTGGCAGCCCGTTCAAGACCGGCATCGTCACCGAAATCAGACAGGTAACTGACCAAATTATTAAGCGCTTCCATGGACTCAGGGTGCTGCTTGTAGGCAGCTTCATACACTGCGAGAGCCTTATCGCGTTCTCCACTGCTATGATAAATTGCAACCAAATCATTTACCAATTCCATCGCGCCTTTCGTTTTGTCGATGCCTTCCTGATACGTTTTTATGGCTTCGGCCTTATTAGATTGGGAAACGTAAATCATTGCTATCATGCGATAAGGGATAGCCCAGTCAGGTTTGATGGATGTCGCTTTTTTAAATGCACTCATCGCATCAGAAAATTTTTTATCGCTCAAGTAAACACCACCCAGCAAATTGTAAGCGACAAAGTTTTTGGGCTGTTGTTTGATGGCTTCATTCAGTTTAGCCAAAGCCTTATCAGGCTGTTTAAGCGCGAGGAAACTTTTGATCAGTTGGGTCAGCGGTTCTACAGCTTCTGGTTGTTTCGCCAGTGCGCTTTCAAACGCTGGCACGCTTTTGTCAATTTTCCCTTCCGCTTGAAATGCCAGACCCGACAAAAAATACCCTATGCCTTCCTTAGGAAAGGCTTCTTGCAGGCGTTTTGTGGTTTCTTGTGCCTTATCCCACTGTTTTTTCGCCAGGTAAGCTTTATAAGCCGTTTCCAGGCCCAGCTTGCTGTTTGGATTTGTTTTTAACACGGCATCAATTTGCTGCGCCGCCTTATCGGTATCACCCGCTTGTTGCAACAAATTAGCCAGATCAAGCCGAGCAGCCTCATCATTAGGTGCCATCTCGACGACTTTTTCCATGTTTTCGCGTGCCAGCACCGGATCATTATTCATCAAATGCGCCGAACTCAACAATTTGAGGAGTTTAATGTTTTGGGGCTGGTCTACAAGGACGGCACGGAAATCGCCAATCGCTTCGGGGATTTTGCGCTCGGCCAAGGCAAACTCGCCGCGCAGCGACAGCGCATCGGCATCGCGTGGGTTTTCTTCAATAATTTGCTTAACCAGTGCCTTGGCTTCGTCAGTGCGATTGGTTGCGATATAGAACCTGGCAAGCATGTTACGGGCCTTGATCGAGTTCGGCCCTTGCTTATCAAGCTTGACAATTTCTTTTAACGCCTCTTCGGCTTTATCCGGGTGTTTTTGCGCCAGTTCTAAATCGACCAACATATACCGTAACTCATATTTGTCCGGATTTTGTTCAATCATAGGAAGCAATTCAGCTATGGCTACCTCCTGTGTTCGCTCGGCAACCAAAAACGCTATCAACATTGACTTGGCATTGACATCATCAGGCAGTTCTTTAACAGCATCACGCAATACTGCTTCGGCTTTGTCCAGATCTTTACCGGTCTTTAAAAATACCGCCAGCCGTTTACGATGCTCCAGTTGTTTTGGCTCGATTTTAATAATGGACTCAAGGGCTTGCTGCGCTTTGTCTAGAGCTTTCGTTTCCGAGTACAACTGAGCCAACATAAGCAACGGTGCTGATTTGGATGGGTTTTTTTCAGTGGTTTTTTGCAAAATGCCGATAGCCTGATCAATTTTGCCCATTTTGGCATTCAAAGAAGCCAACAACAAATTGGCGGAAAGATCATCCGGCTGTTTTTTAAGTGCGGCTTCAACCTGAGTGATAGCGCTATCCGTGTTATTTTTAGAAGCAAAAACACCGGCCATAAGCACCATGCCTTCGACATTTTCCGGATCGATAGCTTGAACCTCTTTGGCCATTTTTTCCGCTTCATCGGTTTTTTTTACCAACAGAAAAATCTGACCCATTCTCATCCTTGACATCAGGTGTTTGGGATCTTGACCGATAATCGCCAGGTATTGACCCACCGCACCCTGTAGTTCACCCAACTTGCTTGAGGTTTCGGCCATTTGATAGCGTGCTTCAATGTGTTTAGGGTCGATTTGCAGTACGTTCTTAAAAGACAACTGCGCATTCTGATAATCGCCGGCCGCAAATAACTGTTTCCCTTCCTCCATGTATTTGGCTTTTCTGTCTTCGGAACCGCCGCAAGCCATCAATAGGCAAACCAGGGCCACGATTGATAACTTTTTCAAATTGGATGATGTTGGCATCATAAATTAGTCCTGTGTTAGTAGTATTGATCATTCAAAATGAAGAACGTGAGCATTTGTCAGAGAGACCAAAAATAAAGACATAAGGAATCCTTATGTAAAAATCGATGCGTTAACAGCAAACTTATGGCTTTTTAGCATCTTGGGCTTCTTCCGTTTGTGGTGCATTATTAGTTTCTGGCGCAGTATTATTGGTTGCCGTTATTTCC
>PMDM01000262.1 GCA_003155565.1 Methylococcaceae bacterium
ACCCACAGAAGACCATCGACCTTCAACTGAATAAACCTCCAAAGAAGAAATTCAAAAAAACTATGTTGCTTAACGCTTTCGACTCCACCATTGGGCCAATAAGCCTCAAAAAATAATGAGGTTGGCATTATTGTCTCAAAACATGCATTGCTCCTTTGTTACTAATTTGAATCAGGGATAAAATTAGCTAGTGACCAAACTGCATGGGGTTTTGTCTCCTTGGGCATATCAGCACTAGTAGTCAGTCATTATAAAACAAAGCGATAGGATATATTTTTAAACCCTTATGTTATAGCATAGGACAAACGACTCCCGAGGTTTGCCCATGCCCGCCATTAAATATAAAGCGACACTGTCTGACGACNNGTTTCCAAGACCAAGCCATCATTGATAAAGATATAGAAACAGCCCGCTTCATCCCGAACAAAAAGAGCATAACTAATATCAGGAATACCCGTGACTAATGCCGTCGATAGCAATAGTGTTTGCTGTGAGGCAAGCAACTCCTGCAATGCATTCGCCCTTTTGGCTAGAAGTTCTGAATCGTTCATTATTAAACCTATTGCTTATATGTCAGATGCATGGTTTTAGTTGAAATCCGTAATCTATACAAATATGGTAAAACTATTAGCGAACCGGGTGCTTAATAACTACAAAGATGCCGAGTGAAAGACCGCCATTTTTTCAATCTGCATGTCACGGAAAGTATAGGGAATACCCCCAGTACCATAACCGGACTCGCGTAAACCGGCAAATGGCATCCAGTCCACACGAAACGCGGTATGGTCGTTAATCATTACCGTCGATGCGGACAAATGCTTAAAAGCATATAAGGCGGTGTCGATATTCTGGGTGGCAACGGCTGCTTGAAATGCATAAGGCAGGGAATTTGCCTGTTCGATGGCCTCATCTATGTTGTCATATTCATACACGCAGATGACCGGACCGAATATTTCCTGTTGGCTGACTTTGCTCTGTACTGAAGGGTTGAATAATACCGTTGGTTGATACAACGATGAAGACAGCCGTTTGCCCCCAGTTATCAATTCGGCTTTTTCTGCAATGGCTTCAATAACCCAGAATTCGACCCGATCCACTTCGTCATGCCGGATCAGCGGACCTACATCAGTGCCAGCATCAGCAGGATTGCCTACCGTCATGTGTTCTGCCAATATTCCAAGGTCGGTTGCAACTTTACGGGCAATCGATTGGTGCGCGTAAATCCGTTTGACAGAAACACACACTTGCCCTGCGTGATAGAAACCGCCTTTGGCCAATAACGGTAAAATTTTATCAAGATCGGCATCCTCGGCAATAATCACCGGCGCAACCCCGCCATGTTCCAAAGAGCAACGGGTTCCAGGTGAAAGCTTTGACCGCAACATCCAACCGATTTCTGCGCTGCCAATAAAGCTGAAAAAGGCCACGCGCTTATCGGTCACCAATTGTTCGGTGACATTATTATCCTTAATCATAATCGGCTGGCACCAAGCCACCGGCAAACCAGATTGGTGAAAGATATCAACCAACGCAAAAGCGGATAAAGGGGTTTCCCGTGCTGGTTTAATGATGACAGGGCAACCGGCAGCGATAGCTGGGGCGACTTGATGGACAATTAAATTGAGCGGGTGATTAAAAGCACTGACGGCAACGACTGGGCCGATAGGTTCCTTATGCGTAAAGGCCAGCCGGTTCATGGATGCCGGATTTAACTGCATGGGGATTTCCGTACCGCGTTCGGAGCGAATGCAGTCAATAGAAATTTTAATGCTGTCGATAGCCCGTAATAGCTCAACTTTAGTATCAGAATAAGGTTTGCCGCCTTCGGCAATGGCGGTAGCGATTAATTGGTCCGAACGTGCCTGCATGGCAAATGCTGTGCGTTCCAAGATGGCTATACGTTCATGGGCAGGCAACCAGTTATTCCGGTCACGAAAAACCTCAGCCATATTCTTTAGCGCGAGTTCAGCGCCTTTGGCATCAATACATTCAACTGTGCCGACTGGTTTCCCGTCATAGGGTGAAAAAACTTCGATGATGCCAGCCGCTTCAGCATCGGGTACTTTGATTGGATAATGCATAAAACTCACACTCTCACGATGGGAAAGTCCATCTGTCCATTAAGCAGGATATTCTAAGCGTGATTGGCAAAGTAGCTATAAATTAAGATAACCTGGTGCATCGGGCAACATGGATGCGCTAGAGTATGACTAGGTTTTTTTTATCGTGTTCAACAATATTTCATCCTGTTAAAAGCAGACTATCAAAAAGCAATCATATAAGACCGCATAGGGTCGGTTTGTCACTTCCACTTTTAGCTAAAATTGAATTTTTTGGCGGTCTGCTATCTAGAAGTTTAGGTATTTAAATCGTTTTTTATCGGGCTTCAAATTTGACTATCAGCTTGTCCGGCATCATCGTAAACAAAAAAACTTCCTGGATAGGTTGCCCAGTTCCAACACGGGTAACCGAAAAATTCTTAAACAACATGGCCACCGCCATTTTCATTTCAAGCATTGCCAAATTCCGCCCAGGACAAAACTGCGGCCCAGTGCCAAACGGCATACTTGCATTCCGGTTATGGACACAGTCAGGAGTATTAGTTCCAAGCCAGCGTTCCGGCCTAAACTGATGGGCATCAGTAAAGTTTTCTTCTTGTAAAGCCCCAAAGCGGTTGACCAGCATGAGGAAGGTACCTTTAGGGACAGGGAAACCGGCAATTTCGACATCCCTATTGGGTTCGATGAAAAATAAGGATGCCACCGATTTTAAAGGTATGAGCCGTGGTGTCTTCGCCTGCCAAAAGGATAGTGATGATATTGCCTTGAATTTCTACATCGGTTAAACCATTGCCCTGTTCATCCTTGGCCAACAGCAATGCTTCCAGGAAATTGGCCGGTTCTGCCTCCCTCGCAGCTTGTTGTTCCAGCTTTTTGCGTGCTTGTTGGACAAATGTACTGATCGTTTCTTTTATGATGGCTAAGGATTGCTCCATCTTCCGTTCACTGGGCAATTTGAAGAAGTGCCAATACGGAAACGGGGCATTGGCCCGGCGGTTGAAAACGGGCAGGAATGTTTCTAGATGCCGTTGAAAACTGTCATCACCTTCCTGTTCCAATACGTTAATATCGTAGCCAAAGGCAAAATTGGTCGTCACACCTACCGTAAAGCGCGTCCAATCTTCCTGGATATCGATATCTAGCCCGGTGTTGGCGCTTTTATGCCAATGCTTTAGCAACCGTTCCGCAATTATGGTGCAACACTGGAAAAAACTGGCGTAATTGCTCCGGTTTGAAGGCCTGCATGGTCACCTGGCGTTGGTGTCGCCATTGTTCCCCTTCGGCAGCAAACGCACCGTTACTGCTTAATTCAGCGCCAACCCGCTCGATAGCGCTGACCCTACGGTAGGTTTCTGGACGATCCCGCATGATACTTTGGATCAACGTTGGGTCGCTAATCGCCACCACCGTCTTGTTGAACAGCTTGAATTGGTAAATATCGCCATAAATAGTCGCCCATTCTTCCAAAATCGAATGCAGTTTGTGCAAGTCAATTTGCAACAGGTTGCCCAAGAGTGGCAATCCCTTTGGCACCGGCAACTGGGAAAGTAAATGATGGGGGTTTTCGGTGATCATTGCGGTTTCACTTGGTGGATTCCTGATATGGCAAAGGCTGAAGGAATAGTTGATAATCAGTCCCGGATAAAAACTTGTCAAGGACAATGAATGGCATCGGCATTTTCCCACATTGCGGTTTCGGCAGTCCTGTATGCCAGTTTCAAAAGCGAAACGGTGAATTTCAAGCTATTGGTACTGGCTGCGGTATGCTCCGTTTTCCCCGATATTGATGTCATTGGCTTCAAATTCGGCATCACTTACGGATCGCAATGGGGTCATCGGGGCTTTACGCATTCGTTTTTCGCTGCGAGGCAGGAGCCGAGTAGTCCCCAGAAGCGATAGTGCTGGGCGTTTTCACGGAGCGCTGTTTGCGTAGTGAAAATGCAAAGCCTTCCGGCATCGCGTCGAGCCATTGCGTAACCGATGCCTTATACCCCTTGTCGGGTATAAGGCGAGGGAAGCAGGACGGCTGGGGCAGCCGCAGGCATTGGCGGTCGCGTCAAGTTTTTGCCGCTTGCTTAATGGTATGGACTCCTCGCCTTCCCAACGGCATCGCGATGTGCCAAAGTGGGGGTTTAACGGCCACTTAACAGAAAGCGAGGAATCCAGATGAATCTTACGACAATTGGTTTAGACATTGCAAAGACCGTATTTCAGTTGCATGGTGCCGACAGGAACGGCAAGCCTGTTTTACGCAAACGACTGGGGCGCAATCAAGTGTTGGTCTGTTTCGCCAAGCTGCCGCCGTGCTTGGTTGGGTTGGAGGCTTGTGCGGGCACGCACCATTGGGCAAGGGAATTGATTAAACTAGGGCATGATGCCAGGTTAACCGGCCCGCAGTTTGTCAAGCCCTCTGTCAAAGGCAACAAGAACGACGCCAATGATGCCGAAGCGACCTGTGGGGCGGCCGGCCGTCCCGCGATGCGTTTTGTGCCATTTAAAGAGCGCGGGCCAGCAAGCGGCCCAGATGTTGCACCGGATACGGAGCGGATTAATTAAGGACTGGACCGCATTGGCCAACCGGATTAGGGGGTTATTGGGTGAATATGGAATTGTCGTTGCGGTCGGGCTGGCCCAATTACGTCGGCAATTACCGGAGCTATTGGAAGCTGCCGAGAACGGATTGCCGCCAATGGCACGGCAACTGTTTGCCGATTTGCAAGGACAGTTGATTGCGCCCGACCAGCGCATCACCGACTATGACGGCAAGATACAGGTGTTGCCCCAGGGCAGCGAAGTGAGCCGACGGTTGGCAGGCGTGCCTGGGATTGGGCCAATGACGGCGACGGCGTTGCTGGCTTCGTTAGGTGACGGCAAATCCTTCAGTTCCGCCCGGCAAGTCGCGGCCTGGTTGGGGCTGGTGCCGAAGCAGGCGTCCAGCGGCGGCAAACCGAAGTTGCTTGGCATCAGCAAGCGGGGCGATGTGTACTTACGGACGCTGTTGATCCACGGGGCCAGGGCGGTCGCCAACAAGAACGCCAGGGTTGTGTGGGTGTTGCTGGCTAAAGCAGAAGCGTATATGAAGCCGACACCGATCCGGATGGAACCCGGTGTCCAATAATAGGGGTTACCGTAATAATGGCCACTCCAACCAGTTGCTTAAGTTATTTCAAGGCGATGGCAAAACGGCCAGACCGGTGTTTTCAGAAATCCGCCCAGCCCAGGGGCCTTCGAGGCCGGTTGCTTGATAGGGATGAAAACACGCGGAAATCCATCAGGGCCAGAGGCGATCAGTCCCTCGACAATAGGCCGGATATATGGGTGCAACTGCGTTACCTGACCATATTAAATCGATAAGAAATGACTTGCAAAATAGAGGGGGCCATATATGGGCCGGGATGCCCAAAACAAGCTTTCGCAAAAATAGCGACGCCCTTCTTGTCGGTTTTTGCTTTCAGTGTTGAAAGCCGGAAATAGGCCGGAACTGATCGACTAACGGAAAAACTCACTAATTATTGATACAACCCAAACCAATCGACGGCAGGACGGGCAGGAATCAGAGGGGTTGCTGTGGTATTTTGGAAGAAATCCTCTAGGATATATTCCAGGCCATAAAAGCGTCCGCCTTCAAATCCTTGGCAAAGGGCATCAAAATTAATGTGTTGATCAACCTCTGGTGTTTTGGTTTTATTTGGTATTTTCATTGCAGAATCCTGAGCTTTTGTATAAAAGTTGCCTGAACCATAACTGTTTGTCCCTGAATGCAATATGAACAAACAGTGCGGTCGTCACTTCCTGTTATTAATATCAACCACAATCAAAACCTAAAAAAATTGAATCCTATGGTAAGCGACTTAAAAAATGAAAGCGCTTTTTCTGAGCTTTCAAACCGAAACCATGGGTATTTTGTGGACAAAAAATCGTGCATCCTTGCACTTCATAACATCCTTTTGCAATTAAGGAGGTACACACGTAGGGTAGAAGCTTTGTCTATTTTATACTGTGAACCAATCGTGATTTCTATTAACTATTACCATACAGAATGAAAATAACGGATGAACATGGGTTCACAAGGATTCCCAACGTACAGGTTGCCATCGCATGATTAGAAAATTCTAGCCATGAAAGTTTATATTGCTATAGGGGTTGAGAGGGTACAAAATGTCTTATCCTAGATGATAAATAGTGAGCTGCATCTAGACTTAAATTTTAATAAGACCAAGACAAATCGGTGGCAGGTGAGCTGTCACTCACACTAAGGAGGCCGCCTATGAATCACCGTTGTAGTATGTCTGGCTTGAACCGATTACTCCATCTAGCAATTGTATTCATTGTACTTATCTATGCAAGCTTACTCCATGCCCAGCAGCCTCCACCGCCTGCGGTATCAAATGACACCCAGCTTAAACCGTCCGATCCACTCACACCCCTGAATGCGGCCTTCCGCACGGCGTATGCGGACTTGCGGAACCAAGTCTTAGCCAAAAGCAGCCCAGTCATCATTCAAATCGGTGATAGGATAGTGCTATTAAAAAATGGTGTCCGCACGGAGGCCTCTGCGCTGAGCTACCGCTACCACGAACTCAAGGCAGTGGCTCACCATCCCTTGGCACTTTACGTGATGCTGGTCTCCGGAGCCGACGCGAAACTGGACGATGGCCAACTCAATAAGCTGCGCGAGTACCGGGCATTGGTTGTTCAGGTGCGCTCTTCTATAGATGGACGTAACTTCGGCCCGGAGCAGCGAGAGCGTCAGTTACGGCTGATCGACCGATCGCTTGCTTTCATAGACACCACATGGCTCACAGGGATGGTTTCGAAGGCTGCCTTGCGCCAGTTCACGCTGAGCCAAAGTGAAGACATACTGGCTAATGCCTACGAGGCAGCTGAGGACCAAATTAATACCATGCATAAGCAGGTGCGGTCGTGGCTTGCAAATATGACTGCTGAAGAACGAAAGGGATTGCGCGTGGTGGTTGGTGCTTCCCACATGCCGCGTGTCGGGAATATTTCTATGCAGTATTTCTCGGTGGCGCTGGGTGAGCCCTACGAGGGTCGCTACGAAGAGGAAGAAGAGAGAAACAGCGACTTTCGTCTGGTCTACGGCGAGTCTATGTTCGAGGATGAAGCCGCCCTGCGGGTACTAGCGACACACCTGGTTGATACAGATATCGGCGTTTATTTCTTCAATGACGCTCAGCGTATGCATCGTGACCTGCTGTCTGATGCCGCTGAAGAGATCATCCGAAAAAAACTCGGCAAAACACCTGTGACGACCCCTAGCAATCGTGTGCCTATTTCTTCGCAATTTTGTGCTCCGAAATGAAAGGCTGGTTCATCTTTTAGCATTAAACTCTTGAGTGTCTAATAATCGGTGGGGTCAGTTTTGATTGATTTTGTAAAATTCATGACCGGCAGTAATCGGTCATAAGAACTGACCTTAGAGTCGATAGTCACAAGGGAAATAATTGCATCGTAGTGAGCCGGGTAAGGCATGTGAAAAACTTAATTCTGAATGACCGGTTTCAGGAAATTCTAAGTATGACACTGATCGTCGGTTCAGGGTCGGTTTATCACCTTCGTTAAGAAACAAAAAATAGGCTTGTCGAATGTCTGGTAAGGAGCAGCCAAATAATCTGCCAGTTCAAAGTAAATTGATACACTGAACAAATTGTCATCACCCGTTAACCTAAATATGATAAACGTAGCCTGATGTCTTTCATCATTAACGTTGGATAGGTGGCATTCCCTAAGAAACCCCAAATATCGACTTTTACTTATCCTCCTAAACTCGAGTAAAATCAGTTTAAAGAAGGGAGTTTCTTTATGCCAGAATTGTTGATACCTATTTTTGTTTTCTACCTTATTTATCTTTATTACACCATGAAAAATCCAACAACCCCCACCGAAAAGCCAGTGCCTAAATCTAAAACTGAACAGCCCATTGCAGCTGTTGCGTCAGAAGTTAAGCCTAAAAAGGCTAGTCCAACCCAAATGAGCCCCAATAAACCGAAAGCCGTAACCCCAAAGCCTGTGCCTAAAGCCAAAACTGAACAGCCTGTTGCCGTTGCTGCCACAGAAACAAAGGCCATAAAATCAAGCCAGACCCCGAAATCCCCAAAAAAAGCACAAGTTGTAGCTTCCAATCAAGTTGAGGAGACCCCAGAAATGACCCTGCCTGAGCGCGTCGGTTTGACCGCAGGCAGCATATGGCATTACTTGTCGGAAAATGGTTCTACTTCAGTTGCTAAATTGGTTCGGGAAATTCCGGAAGAAGAAAAGGTTATCCAACGCAGCATCGGCTGGTTAGCCCAGGAAGGTAAAATAACGCTCGACACTATTGACAGGGTTGAGACTATTGGCTTGATAGGTTAACCGTTAGACCGAGTGAGTCAAATATTACTGTTCGGTTTAAGCGTGTTGACTTTGTCATCCCCATTTCACAATATAGCCCTCATGTATTGTTTAGCTGGGAAGCGCTGCAATGGCTACAATTCGGCAGGATAATGACACTAAGGTATTCCTGGTCACCGGCGCGACCGGTGCGATAGGCAAGGCCATAGCCCAGCGACTCGCTGATATTGAAGGGTCCGAAGTGGTGTTGGTGTGCCGCGACCAACTCAAAGCCGAAAAAGCCGTCAACGAAATTCAACAATCCCAGGGTACACTTTGAACTCGCCGATTTGGGCCGCCATCAAGACATCAGTGAATTGGCCGGGCGCTGGACAGGACCATTGCACGCCTTGGTCAACAACGCCGCCTGCACGCCCCGCAACCGGCAGGAAACCCCAGAGGGCATCGAAATGCAATTTGCCACGAACATCCTGGGTTATTTTTGGATGACCGACGAATTCACCGAGATATTAAAGGCCTCCGCGCCCGCCCGGGTCGTCAATGTCGCCAGCTACTGGGC
>PMDM01000360.1 GCA_003155565.1 Methylococcaceae bacterium
CGTGTTCGTTGATAACCAGCTTCAGCCCGTAGGTTGGGTTAGGCTCGCAAATCGCAACAAGCATAGCGAAACGGGCGTTTGGGCGAGCCGTAACCCAACATTGGGCGGTAATTTAACTGCAGAGCGTTGGGTTACGACGCGCCCAAAGACCAGTGGTTGTTTTGTCAATGTTGCCATGCGCGTCTAACCCAACCTACACATTTCAAACATCCCTCAAACCGCCGCCAACCCCGCAATATTGTACCCACAATCAACATAAGTAATTTCTCCAGTAATGCCCGAAGCCAAGTCGGAACACATGAACGCGGCGGCATTGCCGACTTCTTCTATCGTCACGTTTTTCCGAAGTGGCGCAGCATCCGCCGCTTTATTCAGCATGGCTTTAAAGTCATTAATGCCCGATGCGGCAAGCGTCCTAATAGGGCCTGCTGAAATCGCATTGACGCGCGTACCTTCTGGCCCTAACGCCACTGCCATATAGCGGACATTGGCTTCAAGGCTGGCTTTAGCAACTCCCATGACGTTGTAGTTAGGGATTGCCCGCTCCGCACCAAGGTACGTCAAGGTCAACAAGGAACCGTTACGTCCTGCCATCATCGCCCTGCCCGCTTTCGCTAACGCAGTAAAACTGTATGAACTGACATCATGGGCAATCCTGAAATTTTCGCGGGTGGTGACATCGACATAATCACCGTTCAGCGCATCACGCGGCGCAAAAGCGACCGAATGCACAATACCATCCAAGCCATCCCAATGTTCGCCCAGTTCAGTAAACACCGTGTCGATATGTTCATCAATGCTGACATCGCATTCAATTATGATGTTGGAATTGCACTGCCCAGCCATTTCTTCGACGCGGCTTTGCAGCTTTTCATTCTGGAACGTAAACGCCAGTTCAGCGCCCTCGCGGTGCATGGCTTGCGCGATGCCCCATGCGATAGAGCGGTTGCTCGCCAAGCCCACAATCAAGACCCGTTTGCCCTGCATAAAACCCATTGTCATCTCCCGATGTTTTTGTTGTTACAATAGGGTTGAAAGTATCTACGACCCGTATTGTGATGTCCAGTCTTTTGTCCAAAGCCTTTTGTAAGAATATGCCATTGTGCAAAATCACGATATTATTTGCCTTGCTATTGACAGCCTGTGATGTCTCGCAGCTCAATAATCCTTATCCTAAGGATCAAGACGGGCAGGCGATTTTGTACCAATCTTTTGACGAACGCCCCAAGCATTTAGACCCCGCCATTGCTTACAGCGAAAACGAATACGCCTTTATTGCCCAGATTTATGAGCCGCCGTTCCAATACCATTACCTGAAACGACCTTATCAACTGATACCATTAACGGCAACAAAAATGCCTGATATTCAGTATGTTAACAAGCAAGGCGAAAAACTAGGCGCTAACGCAGATATTAAAGACATCGTTTTTACCGATTACATCATTGATATAAAGCCTGGTATCCGTTACCAACCACATCCTGCTTTAGCAAAAGCCGCCAATAACGATTATGTTTTTCATCATCTAAATGAAAACCAAATTGATACCTTAAGTACGCTCGCCGGTTTCAATGCTACAGGTAGCCGTGAGCTTATTGCTGAAGATTACATCTACCAGATCAAACGGCTTGCACATCCCAAAACGCAATCGCCGATTGCGGAAATGATGAAAAATTATATCGTTGGCTTTGGCGAGTTTTCTGAAAAGGTCAAACAGTTACCTAAATCTGCCATCAAAGATGTGCCTATGGCTGGCGTTACGGCAATCAACCGTTATCAATACCGCATTCGTATCAATGGCAAATATCCCCAATTTATGTACTGGCTAGCCATGACGTTTTTTGCGCCTATGCCCTGGGAGGCTGACGTTTTCTACGATCAGCCCGGCTTAGCGGATAAAAACATCACCTTGGACTGGTATCCTATAGGCACGGGGGCTTACTTGTTGTCTGAGAATAATCCGAACCGACGTATGGTGTTGGAAAAAAACCCTAACTTCCATTTGGAGACTTATCCTTCTGAGGGCGAACCGGAAGATAAGCACTTAGGTTTGTTGAACGATGCAGGTAAGCCATTGCCTTTTATTGATAAAGTCATTTTTACACTGGAAAAGGAAACTATTCCCAGATGGACTAAGTTTTTGCAGGGCTATTTAGATGCGTCAGGGATAGCCTCGGATAGTTTCGATCAAGCGATTCAGTTTACTGGCGGCAGCGCGGAATTGACGCCTTCAATGCTGGAAAAAAATATACAGCTACAAACCTCTGTTGAGACCTCCATTTTTTACATGGGCTTTAATATGCTGGATGCAACCGTCGGTGGTTACACGGAACAAGCCAGAAAATTACGGCTAGCGATTTCAATCGCGGTTGATTATGAAGAATTAATCTCAATTTTCAGAAACGGACGAGGTATCGCCGGGCAAGGCGTGTTGCCACCCGGTATTTATGGTTATGAGGAAGGCAAGGCCGGAATCAACCCCTATAGTTACGATTGGAAAGATAGCAAACCGCAACGTAAGAATATAGCGGTAGCACGGCAGTTGATAAAGGAAGCGGGTTACGATAATGGCATCGACCCCAAAACCCGTGAAGCGTTAATCCTTTATTTTGACACCACTTCAAGCAGCATTGATGACCGCCCCATGTTTAACTGGTATCGAAAGCAACTTGAAAAACTGGGCATCAAACTGGTTATCAGGGCAACCGACTACAACCGCTTTCAGGACAAGATTCGGAAAGGTAATGCCCAGATTTATGTCTGGGGCTGGAATGCGGATTATCCTGACCCTGAAAACTTCTTTTTTCTGCTCTATGGCAGGAATTCCAAGGTTGAATTCGGTGGCGAAAATGCCAGTAACTACCAAAACCCAGCGTTTGACCGTTTATTTGAGGAAATGCGTAATATGGATAACAGCCCACAACGGTTTCAGTTGATTCAGCAAATGCAGGAAATCGTTCGTCACGATTCACCCTGGATTTTCGGTTTACATCCGAAACAATTTTCCCTGTTCCATAGTTGGTTTCTTAACCGTAAAACCCACGTAATCGCTAATAACACCCTAAAATACCAGCGACTAGATACCATCGCCAGAACGCAACAAAGACAGGCATGGAACCGACCCAATTTTTGGCCTTTGCTGTTGGTTGGCGCGCTGTTCATGCTAATAACTTTCTATGCAGTTAGCACTGTTCGCAGTCGAGCCAGGAAATCCTTGCAATGATTAACTACATTATCAGGCGGTTTTTATATGCTATCCCCATTTTAATTGGGGTAAACATTTTGACCTTTGTGCTATTTTTTATCATCAACAGCCCGGACGACATGGCACGTATGCAGCTAGGGCAAAAACACGTCACCCAGCAAGCAATAGACAACTGGAAACAACAGCATGGCTATGACGTGCCGTTGTTATGGAACGAAAAAGCCCAAGCCGCAGAAAAATTGACCAACACTATTTTTTACCAAAAATCGGTTGGCCTGTTTTTGTTCCGCTTTGGCACATCGGACAGCGGCAGAAATATCGGCGCTGACATCAAAGAACGCGCTTTGCCCAGCCTGGCTGTGGCCTTACCCACTCTAATCATAGGCTTGATTGCGGACATCTGTGTTGCCTTGATGGTAGTGCTGTTTCGGGGCAGCAAGCTGGAGTTGGGGGGGATGATCCTGTGCGTCATCCTGATGTCGGTATCCTCCCTGTTCTACATCATCGGCGGTCAATTTGTGATTGCCAAAGTGCTGCGGTGGGTACCTATTTCCGGTTATGACGACGGTTTTGCAGCGGTTAAATTTATCATTCTACCCGTGTTGATTGGCGTTTTTTCCGGCCTAGGATCAGGCGTACGCTGGTACCGCACTTTATTCCTGGAAGAAGTCGAAAAAGATTATGTCCGCACCGCACGGGCAAAAGGCCTAACCGAAACCCAAACCCTGTTCCGCCATGTCTTGCCCAATGCCATGATCCCCATTTTAACGGGAGTCGTCGTGGTATTGCCGATGTTGTTCATGGGCAGCTTAATCATGGAATCGTTTTTCAGTATTCCTGGATTAGGCAGTTACACGATAGATGCCATCAACAGCCAGGATTTTGCGATTGTACGGGCGATGGTGTTTTTGGGTTCAGTTTTATATGTGATTGGCTTGTTGTTGACCGATATTTCCTATACTTTGGTTGATCCCAGGGTTAGGTTGTCATAAAGCAATCAATTTAAATTCAGTTTGAGTTTAGATGCAGTCTTAAATTGTTTAAATTCAAGCGTGTATTTTGGACTTGGTCGTTTTGTTTATTCATATTCACCCAATGACATTATAATTCTGCCAATAGAAGTGTTCTAATTAAACCATTTCAAGATGACAGGCGTAAATTAATCGGCACGCCCTAGATAATCGACTTTAACCCTAGCCAACCCATTCATACCTATTTTTCTTGCGGCACCCTGTGAGAGGTCAATAATCCTGTTTTTCTTAAACGGCCCCCGGTCATTCACTACCACAACAATTGACCGGCCATTGTGTAGGTTGGTCACCCGAACTTTGCTGGGAAGCGGCAGGGTTTTGTGAGCCGCAGAAATGCCTCCAGGCGAAAAACGGGTTCCCATCGCGGTTTTCGAACCCGACTCCGAACCATACCAGGATGCCATGCCTGTTTCGCTATAGCCTTCGGCGGAGGTCATCGGATGGTAAGTCTTGCCTTTAACTCGATAAGAGTGTTTGCTTGCCCGTTTATGATAGCGGTTTAAATGATGGGAGCTGTGATAGGTTTTCGTGCGGGGGACGCTGAATTGAAGTGGTTCCGAAGCACAGCCACTCAACAGGCTGATCGTCAGTAATACACCATAGATAAATCCAATTTTTGGGTAATTTCTGGAGAAATGAAAATGTTTATACATATTGGACTACGTATAAACGATACACGCATTGTCAGATTTTTCAACAGCGGTGTTTCTGGCTAGCGACAAGGGCATTATAAAAAAGGGATTTTTCCAAACACTTATGTCTAGGAACATATTCAAAAAAATTGGTGATAAAGCGGATAAAAAAGAAGCCATTATAGTGCACGACATTGAAAAATCCTCAACTTCAGCATTAATTTAAAACTGCGACGCCACAGGGAAAATTTTCAACATTAAACGGTAAAATGGATAAAAATTTAGTAAAAGCTTACTCAGACTTACCGTTTCGTGCCAAGATTTAGTTCTATCTTGCCAACACAAACGACTTAGCTGCGGGCATCGTACCCTTATATTATTAAATGATGATTAAGAAGCTACAGATGATGGATTAGGTTCTTTACGGTTGGGAAATGGAAGGTAAATGTGTCAATCAGAGCCGTAGATACTACAATTAATTTCAGGAAAAACTGTCTTTCAACCGTCTAACCTTAGCAAAAATATCCACTGGTCTGCTGTTGGTCATAGCAATGGTCTTTTGCAACGCCACGCTGTCTTCCCTGAAAAAGGGGTTGGTTGCCAGTTCTTCGGCTATGGTTGTGGGAACGGTTAGTTTGTTGTTGCTGCGAAGGCGATTTACTTCAAGCATTTTCTGCTGCAAATGCTGGTTATCCGGCTCAACCGTCAAGGCAAACCGGCCATTGGTCTGGGTGTATTCGTGGGTACAATACACCAAGGTTGCTTTCGGTAATGCTTTTAATTTTTGCAAGGAATGCCATAGTTGCTCGGCAGTGCCTTCAAACAAACGTCCGCACCCCATCACGAATAAGGTATCACCGCAAAACAGGATGTTGTCTTCGGCAAAATGGTAAACGATATGCTCCCTGGTATGACCGGGCGTGGCAATAACCCTGGCTTTATNNTTGCCACCCACATGGTCTGAGTGATGATGGGTATTCCAAATGTAGGTAAGTTGCCAGCCGTTCTTCTGCAACCTGTCTAAAACTGGCTGGGCAAGCGCAGGGTCTACTACCGCCGTTTCACGCGAAACGGGGTCATGGATAAGGTAAATGTAATTATCGGTCAGTACGGGTATGATAATGATTTTAAGCATAAAAACCTCAATACATCTATGCCCCTTCTTTCTGGGAGAAGGCTTGGATTAGGTATTCAAGAATACCACAGTTTGTTCACCCGTACAGGTGTCTAAGCAACGCGTCATCTCGGCAGGGATTGCCGAGATCCAGATGTCATGGATGACAATACTAGACATTATCAACCATTTTTTACATCCCTGTATTCTGGATTCCGGCGACCTCCATGGATGGAGGGAGTGCGGTAGAGGATATGGAATCCTTGCCAGAATGATGACGTTGAACTTTTATGGATTCTAATTTCAGAGAAGAAGAGGCAATTTTTAGAAGCTCCCCATAAGCGTAATTTAGTTATCTACAAATTCTTGAATTTGTTTCAATAT
>PMDM01000276.1 GCA_003155565.1 Methylococcaceae bacterium
AGAGCTAAAAGGCCTGACCGGCATCACCACGAAAGGTGATATGGACAGTTTCTTAATGAAGGCAATTTATGGTTATCGGAAATCTCAAAATGATTGGTAAGAACACTATCAAAAAAGACATTATTTCATTACTGATGTGCTGTTTATTATTCAGTAACTTTTCAGTCCATGCTGAAGTTCTCGGCAAAATTGTCGCTGTTGTTGAAGATGACGTTATTCTCGAACAGGAATTGAATAAAGAAGTTTCTACTATTGAACAAAGGATGCAGGCCAGTAACGCGCAGATGCCTCCGGAGTCAGTTATACGTAAACAAGTGTTGGAAAAAATGATCATGGATAAGCTTCAGCGACAGTTGGCCGAAAAAGCCGGGATAAATGTTACTGAGGAAATGCTTAACAGTTCGGCGGCGGATATTGCCCAAAGAAACAATATGACGCTTGAGCAGTTCAAACAGGAACTTCAAAAGCAAGGGCTCTCTTACCAGAGCTTTCAGGACAATATGCGTAATGAAATCGTTATTAACCAACTTCGAGGTAAAGAAATAGGCGAGCGGATTAAAGTCACAGACAGGGAAATCGAACACTTTATAGAAACTGAAGACAAAGCGGGCGAAGGTCTAGGTCAATATCACTTAGGCCATATTCTTGTGGCCGTCAAAGAAGGTGCATCATCGGCAGTCATTCAAAAAGCCAAAAACAAGGCGGATGAACTGGTCAAGGAGCTGCGTTCCGGCCAGGATTTCACCAAAACTGCAATGAGCGATTCCGACGATGACAATGCACTAAAAGGTGGCGATTTAGGTTGGCGCAGTAAAAGCGATGTGCCGACTTTATTTGTTGATGTGGTCGCTAAAATGGCGGAAGGCGATGTTTCTGATCCTTTGCGTAGCCCTAGCGGTTTTCACATTATTAAAATGCTGGAGATGAAAGGGATAGGGGCACACACGATAACCAAATCCAAGGTTAGGCATATTCTTATCAAAACCAATGAATTGATTGATGATGCCGAGGCTCAAAAACGACTGCTTGCCTTAAAGCAACGAATGACTGATGGCGATGACTTTGCTGTACTCGCACGTGCTCATTCGGATGATAAGGGTTCAGCGCTAAAAGGCGGTTCGCTCGATTGGGTAGGGCCTGATGATCTGGTCAAACCGTTTCAGGAAGCGATGGAAAAGCTGGCAATCAATGAAGTCAGTGAGCCAGTTCAAACCCAGTTTGGATGGCATTTAATTCAGGTTCTGGAAAGGGAAAACAAGGACAACACCAACGAATTTAAAAAAAATCAGATAAGGGATATTATTCGTAAACGAAAAATCGAGGAAGAGACCGAGTTGTGGCTGCGGCGCTTACGCGACGAATCTTCTGTAGAAATCTATCAGGATCGCCTCTGATTTGCATTACAGGCGATCGCCTTGACTAATAGAATCAGATGAATAAAAACGACCCGGCATTTATATTGAATTCGCAGAATGACCTGAAAAAGCTGCTGAAGGATCAGGTGCAAGGCATTTTTGTTTCGCAAAACCTGGAGGCCCAGCGGCAGTTGGTTGAAGCCATCGCGGCAGAATTAAAAATCACTGTTCTGGATTGCGCGGCAGCTTTAGCGTACCTGAATAAAGGAAATACCCAAAACATTACTCCGAGTAGGATCAGCCAGCCAAAAAGCGTAGGTGAAAAGCCATTACTTAATAATTTAGCGCCGGGCATTAGGCTGGTTCGTTATCGTCTTGATGTCGGTTATCAGCATAAAGTGACGCTGGATGAAATTAAAACAGTATTGGTTGAAGAATCCGGCGTAGACATAAAAAATATTGCTAATTTGCGTATGCAGGATTGTTATACCCTGATAGATTTGCCCGATGAAATGCCACAGGAAATATTTAATCACCTGAAAACGGTAGAAATAAATGCCCAGAAGTTGGACATCAGGCGTGTTAAACCGCGCAACAAAAAGCGCGGCAACCGTATGCGACGTACACGCCCAGTCAATCCACTATCCACCAAAGAAGTGGGCAGAGATTGAACTTTGCCGTCGGACAGGGCGTGCATTAACTACCTGATGCCGATGCTATGTATTTTCTGCTTAATAAAGGATTAAATGATAAACATTCAATACATAAACACCCCTGAACAACTGGCTGTGCTTTGTGAACACATAAAAAAAGCGCCCTGGCTAGCGTTGGACACCGAGTTTTTAAGGGAAAAAACCTATTATTCCAAGTTTTGCCTGTTACAAATAGCAACGCCGGAGTGGGTGGCTTGCGTAGATCCCATCGCTTTGCCTGAATTAGGCACTCTTTTTGATGCCATACACACCCCATCTATCATCAAAGTATTTCATTCCTGCCATCAGGATTTAGAAATTTTTTATCAGATGACCGGAAAAGTGCCAGGCCCGATATTCGATACCCAAGTTGCAGCACCGTTGCTCGGTTATCAGGATAATCCCGGTTATGCCATGCTGGTCTCCAGTTTGTTAAGCATCAATTTGAACAAAGCTCACACCCGTGCAGATTGGAGCAAACGGCCATTAACCGAAGCGCAAATTGAATATGCTGCCGATGATGTCATTTATTTATGCCAGATTTATCAAATCATGGTTCAAAAATTGACAGAATTAGGAAGGATTGATTGGCTAAAACATGATTTTGCCGAGCTGACAAACCCGGCGCTTTATAAGATGGAACCTGAAAACGCATGGTTTAAAATTAAAGGCAAAAATAAACTGACCGGGAAACAGTTATCTATTATCCAAACGCTGGCACAATGGCGGGAAAAAGCGGCGCAATCTGAAGACCGCCCAAAAAGCTGGCTGTTGCGTGATGAATTGCTTTTTGATTTAGCCAAACTACAGCCCGAAACAGTTGAGGAATTAGCTAATGTGCGAGGTATTAATGAGCGCGCAGTTAACCGTTATGGCAAAGAACTGTGCCAATTAATAAACGCTGCCAAGAATCGTGCGCCTCTCCCCTTGAATGAAAAAGACCGGCCCGCTAAAAAAACCCAGCAACAAGAAGCCATACTGGATATTTTAACGGCATTAGTAAGAATACGGGCCGAAGAAAATTCATTAAACCCAACCATTCTGGCTTCACGCAAAGATCTTGAAGAACTATTGTTCAATGACGATGA
>PMDM01000266.1 GCA_003155565.1 Methylococcaceae bacterium
TTTAAATTTTATTGTTTTCGAAACGCCCAATCTCTCCAGCCATAATAGGCAATGTAGGCATAACAAAACACAGGAATAATGAAAGCAAGCTGTAAACCGATGCGGTCTGCTAACAAGCCTTGCACAACTGGAAGGATGGCTCCGCCGACAATTGCCGAACACAAAATACCTGAACCCTGACCCGTATGTTTCCCTAGTCCTTTTAAGGCCAAGGCAAAAATGGTAGGGAACATAATGGAATTAAAGAAACCAACTGCCAGAATTGCTGACATGGCAACATATTTGGCTACTACAACTCGCACCCGCGTTCTTATCTACAATTTGCATGATCAGGAGACGCCTACTAACGGGCGGCTGAGCCCTTATGGTGAAGCGACAAAGGCTATGACCATCAAATTCATCGGTACTGGTGGTGAAAGTCCAGAATATAAGCTATTACAATACTATAAAGGTCAAATTTGAAGTGATGGAAATGATTCTAATTTTTTGATCCCACCAAATGTCTCACTTTATTCCGGTGGCACGGCATTGGGATCTGGACTGTCTTCTGTTGATGTTCACAATATTCCGATCCCCGATTCGATCGGTACTTTACTGCAAGTCGTCATAAATTCTGCGGGATCAAGAACATGGAAGATTGACCATGTCATCGCCGATGGTCACACTTTCAGATTCGATAATGCACAAGGTAACATTGCTAGCCGTTATTCAAGCCATTTTGTGGTGNNAACGGAGACATGCAGACCCGGCCGCCATCGATAAGTTCGATTATCGGCAGGCAGTGTTGGAAGGGAGTTTGAGAACGGTGGCAGTGTTTACCTACCGACAGATCAGCTCTTCACTGACAAGGCTCTTGCGGAGCAATACCCTAACGGAGTCCTTTATCGAGAACCAATAACTGCCGGACAGCGTAAGACAGTAACTGTACGGTTGAAATTCTCCGGGTTCGATATTCTGAATGACGGAGTTATAAAGGGAAAACACGTCAAAGTCTCACTGATCGATCGCACTACATCAAGTGTGCATCGAGAAAGCAATACAGTGCTTTCCAAGAGCCATCTTGTTTTTGGTGAACGCTATGTATCGATCTCTGTCCCAGGCGATTTCTCCGTTGATGCAATCAAAGTCGCCCTCGCTGATAGTGCCGATACGGTTAAGGTTATGGAAGCAGGTATCATCATCGAAGAGGCGCTGACTCGCGAAATTATTTTCCAGTATCAGGCCGAGCTTACTCCCGGAACTGTCAGTGCGACACTGTCGCGGTTCGGTGCGAAGAATGTTACTTTTCGGTTCGAAGACTTGAAAACAAAAGCCGCACTACAGACGCTGAACGGCCGCACACCTGACGATGTGTTCGAGCAGCTTGTTGAGTCAGGGGACGAGAAGGTTGTGCTCTCAAGCCTTCGTAATTCGCCGAGCATTATTGATGGTCATACTAAATTTGACGATTGGTTTTTCAAACTTCCATATACCACACCATCCCCTCAAGACATTTTAAGCAAGGGTGATATGTTGTTTATGAACAATAATATGGATATTTGGAAGAACAAGATTCGTGCTCGCCTCGAAACTGCTCTGAATGACCGGAAGCTAACGCTTTCCTTTCTCGAAAAAATCAAGGGGCGTACAGACGAGCACTGGAAAATATTCGATACGGAGCTGTACACTGCCGATAAGCTGTTATCGTTTAGTACGGCTACAGAAGCCCTCGCTCTGACGCGGCCAGCACCGAAAGATGCCTACAAAACTTTTTCTACTACTTTCAAAACCACTACGTCTTTAGTCGCTTTATTTTATCCCGCCGCAAAAGAGTATGTAGGTATTTTGAATAATATTTTAAATGTAGTTGAAACTATCCAGCAACTGTTACCTCAGGACATGACCGGCTTGATCCAAAAATCATCATCCAATACGGTTGGTCAAAACAATGTTCTTAGTTTAGCCCTCACCAATGAGAAATTGGCCTATCAGAAAGAATATGAAATAAGCAAAGCAGAGATCGATGCAATGCGCCAATATTTGGTAAAGGACATGTCACTAGTTTCATAAGTCGCCAAAATGTCGAGTGATTTCGACACACAACTTATTGATCTTAAAGAAGCCTATACAAAAGCTAAGCTCAACGGTAATGCATCAGATGTCGAAAAGAACCCAGATCCTGATCTTTTATTAGCCGATAAAGCTGCCAAAGCAGTTAGACGCTCTCTTCTGGAAAAATTACTGCCTATTCGAGGAACATTGTATGGCGAGCCAGTCGACATTGATAAAATGAAAGTTCTATTTCCAAAAGGTGTTCGTTGGCCTAGCGAAGCCTGGCTATCTCGGGAGAAGGCATGTAAAGGCGACCCACTGTGTGACGAGACCCTTGCCTTTTCAGTGTATCGCTTTGTTGAACACTTTACTGATTTAACAGTAAAAGCATATCGTTTCGTGCCACGGTTCCATCAATGGCGTTTAGCTCTAGGTGGTGATGACGATCAAGTTCCACGTATTGCTACTATGGATCGCTACGACGGAATCTTTCCCACAGCATGGGATTATGTACGAAGCGTTATGACACAAATAGATATTTTCAACATGTTTGGTTTGCCTTTGGGGCGGGTCGTGATCGGTTTCGCATCAGCGAGCCTCAAAATAACTGCCCAATAGGGGAGAATAGTAGTCTAGTCATAAAAGCTACCGATTTTATAAATCTTTCAATCCCGGGCTTTAGAAACACGAGCGGTGAATGGAAAACATATAGTGTCTCAGGGCTTGGTGCTCCAGAATCCAGTTTGTGGCTCACGCCTGGAGAGATTCTTCTTCCGGGAGTTGGGGGAGGGGGAGCTCTAGGTATTTATACCCTCAAGTTTCGAGTTTCTGCGAACTCCATTAAAGCCGCTGCCGGAGGCAAAGAACCCATCTATGCTATTCTACCTGATGCCTGGATCGTACTTACTGACAAGAAGCCAGATTTTTGAAAATTGATGAAAAACAACCTGAAAAAAATTGATAAACATAACTCTTTAATCTGCGCCTTGCTAATAGTGAGGTGTATTGGCAATAGTGGAGTCGAAAGGTTAAGCCACATAGTATTTTTGAATGTCTTCTTTGGAGATTTTTTCATGTTAAGGCCGATAGTCTTCTGTGGGTCGGTTTTTACAGGTCAGCCTTCCATAAATTTTATATTTTCCAGTGGCTGGTTTCAAAACTTTTCCATAAATTTGCAAAGCGGTTACTTGGAATTATTGAAAACTCGCATTCAATAATGCTTGAAATCGGCCAGCCGTTCATTACCATGCTGTACTGAGGATTTATCAAACTTTTTTTGAAATGAACGAGTTTCGTTTTTGAGTGCGATGTCCAATAGACCTACGCTCGGTTCAATAAAAACTACCAAAGAGATGGATTTATTTGGGAGGTTACGTCAAATTTGGTTTTTTATGATATGACTGATGTAGTATGTGTCTCGTTAGGCCACACAACAGGAGAAAACATGAGAATTGCGATTGTTGGAGCATCACGGGGAATAGGCTATGAGTTGCTAAGAATTGCCCTTGAGGAAGGTCACGAAGTCACTGTTTTACTGCGAAATTCCGCTAAGCTGAACATCAGCGACTCACGGTTAAAGATCGTAGAAGGCGACATACTTGACCCAGCATCTGTTACTGCTGTTACAGCTGTACAAGAGGCGGTCTGCGTTTGCATAGGTATTCCGCCGACTAGAAAACCAGTCAATGTGTTCTCACATGGAATCGAATGCATACTTGCAGCCATGGGGGGAGTGCCGCACCAAAAACTGATAGCTGTTACCGGCATCGGTGCGGGAGATAGTAAAGGCCATGGTGGCTTTTTCTATGACCGAGTGATTAACCCGCTTCTTCTTGGAACAATTTACGCAGACAAAAATCGACAGGAATCTATCATCAAAGCAAGTAATGTGGAATGGCTGATTGTTCGTCCAGGATTCCTGACGAATGGATCAAGAACTGGAAAATATCAAGTTATTGAAAATTTGTCCGGAGTTATTGCGGGAAAAATTTCGCGCCGTGATGTTGCTGACTTCATACTGAAACAGCTAACAACACCAACGTACTTTGGAAAAACACCGCTATTAACATACTAGCTCGAAGACAATCTGACCCTACAGCCAACCTGATCTGCACGAGAAGCCGCGCCGGATAGTTACTTCTACGTTAGGCGCAAAACAAGAAAGGAGATAAAAATATGCTCACAGTCATTGAATTTATTGCGGTCTTGAGTTGTACTATTTTTACCGGAGCCGCCATCTACATCAATCTTGTCGAGCATCCTGCTCGTATGGGTTGTGACACAAAAACTGCTGCAACTGTTTGGGCACCAAGTTACAAACGAGCAACCGTCATGCAGGCTTCATTGGCTATTTTAAGTTTCCTGTCCGGTGTATCGGCTTGGTTGCTCGGTGGTAGCGTTATCTGGTTTATCGGTGCAGTGGTTATCGGCTTAGTTGTGCCATTTACTTTTATCGCCATTATGCCCACTAACCATCAACTTTTGGAACCTGGGCGGGATCTTGCCTCAGAGGAAACCAAAAAGTTGCTGGAAAAGTGGGGAACGTTACACGCTGTCCGTAGTGTATTGAGTCTGGTGGCATCAGTGATCTATTTAGCCCTATTACTGGCCGCTTAAGTTGACTGTTTGCTTTAACGACGCTTCTTTGCGGATACCAGAACCCATAAAGGGGCCAACCTAGTGACAAATGCTAGAATCAGAACGCAAATGAGATTACCTAACTAGCAATATTAAACTGACGTCAAACCTATTGCTCCGCCCTGGGTTTGACGCTGGTGAATTGCGGCATTGAAGTTCAGCTTGAGGCAGGACTGAAAACTTTTCCTCAACGGCTGGTTGGGGTCGGTTTTGTCGACTTTATTCCTCTCCAAAAATGATACAAGCCAGTGTCCGGAATCGAGAAAATCTGTTGGCGATAAAATCTCTCCCTATTAAGGGTCTGTGCTGGTTAGTTAATTGGATCAAAGCGCCTCACAAGAATAAATATTTTCACGTAGCCAAACTGAAGGCATGAGAGAATTTAATTCTCATCATTACTCAAAATTAAGGATGCCAACCCACAAAAGCAACCCAACAAACCCAACCCGAAACATATCTTCCTTAAAGAATTTATGGCCTTTTCTGCGGCCTTACCGTATAAAAATGATATTGGCATTGCTATTCCTTTGCCTGGGTTCTGTGGCCATTTTAATCATCCCCCTGGCGTTCCGTGACCTAATCGATTTTGGTTTTGGACAACAACAGAAGATTAGTGGCGGTCTATTCGGCTCCCTAAGTTTAAACGGACGGTTCTTGTCATTGTTTGGGATGGCTTGCCTGTGGGGTCATGATTTCAGCACGTTACTACACCGTAAGTTGGATAGGCGAACGGGTGATAGCCGATATACGCAGCGCGGTGTATGGGCGGGTGATGCTCCAATCCGCGCAATTTTTTGAGACCCTGCAAACGGGTGAAGTGCTGTCACGCCTGACCGGCGACACCACCTTGATCCAGACCGTTGTTGGTAGTTCGGTATCGATGGGCTTACGCAGCCTGTTCCAGTTTACTGGCGGCATGTTTATGCTGGCGGTAACCAGCTTCTACCTGTTTTCATTGAACTTAGGCTTGATGGTTTTGTTGATTATCCCGTTGTTGGTGATTGGCCGCAAAGTCAAAAAGTTATCCCGTGAGTCGCAAGATAAAATTGCCGACGCATCAGCAATGGCAGGCGAAATCCTCAATGCCGTGCCCACGGTTCAAGCCTATACCCAGGAACAACGTGAAACCCAACGCTTTACCGATAGTGCGGAAGCCAGTTTCATAACGGCAATCCGGCGTACCCGTGTACGAAGTGCTTTAACGGCATTTATCGTCATCGCGGTGATGGGTTCCATCATCTTTGTGCTGTGGATAGGCGCAAACTTGGTGCAAGGGGGCAGCATGACGGGAGGGCAACTGGCTTCGTTTATCCTGTATGCGGTCATCGTTGCGAGTTCCGTCAGTACGATAGCAGAAGTTTGGGGCGATATCATGCGGGCAGCGGGCGCAACCGGGCGTTTGTTGGAATTGCTCCATGCCGAACCTGCGATTGTGGAGGCAAAAACACCGCAAGCGTTGCTGCAAACAGGAAAAGCTAAGATTCAATTCGATCATGTCACTTTCCGCTATCCATCACGATTGCAAATTATTGCACTGGATGAAATTACCTTCGACATTGCCCCCGGCGAAAACATTGCCCTGGTCGGACCGTCCGGCGCGGGCAAGACGACCTTATTCCAACTGTTATTGCGCTTCTATGACGTGGCTCAGGGCGTTATTCGTTATAACGGACAGGACATCCGCCAGCTTAGCTTGCGTGAGTTACGTAACAACATCGCCATCGTACCGCAAGACCCCGTAATATTTTCGGCGAATGCTCTAGAGAACATCCGTTATGGGCGGCCTGAAGCCACAGACCAGGAAGTTATGACAGCCGCCAGATCGGCGCAAGTGGAAGAGTTTATCCACCGTTTGCCGGAAGGCTACCAAACATTTCTGGGCGAACGCGGCACCCGGTTGTCCGGCGGGCAACGCCAGCGCATCGCCATTGCCCGTGCGATCCTTAAGAATGCGCCCTTATTGTTGCTCGATGAAGCCACCAGCGCATTGGATGCCAATTCTGAAATTCTTGTACAAGATGGCTTGGATGCTGCGATGGAGGATCGGACCACGCTTATCATCGCCCACCGTCTGGCGACGGTAAAGAAAGTAGACCGTGTCATCGTCCTGGATCATGGCAGGGTCGTTGAAACCGGATCGCCTGATGAACTGTTAAAGCAAGGTGGGCTTTATGCCAAGCTCGCCAGTTTACAATTTGCCGTGTAGACAGTTAGTTTGTAATAACGGACATTAAAAAATGGTATATATGCTGCGACTATTACAGTTGCCAACATCGTCATATTTTCACTTTCAAGATTATCCGTAAGGGTATTTTATTTTTTATCTGCCAAGCCCAACCAGCGTGCAAAAAACGGCAGGGAAAAGCCTTGAATCAGCACTGACGACACTACAATGAAACTGACGAGTACAAAAATCTCCCCTGCTTCTTTGAGGCCCGCTGCCAATGGAAAAGTAGCCAGTACAATCGGTACTGATCCACGCAGGCCAACCCAGGAAACCAACAACTTTTGTTTAAGTCCGATCTTTGCCCAAAACAAGCTCATAAACACACTGACTGGACGTGCCACAAACATCAGAAACAAACTGATCACAATTGCTACTCCAGCCAGCGAAGGCAGTTCGGCCTTGTAAGGAACCGACAGCATGCCCAGCGTTAAAAACATCACAATTTGCATTAGCCAAGCGAAACTGTCATGAAAAGCACCAATGTAGTTCTGATGAACCACTTCACGATTGCCTGCTACGAGACCGGCAACATAAACCGCTAAAAAACCATTGCCTTTTAGGAATGTGGCGCAGCTATAGGTCAATAACACCAATGCAATGGAAGCGATCGCATATAATCCGGCTGAACTTAACTTCAGATGATTTAACAGCCAAACCATGAAGCGTCCCGCACTGTAGCCAATACCCAGGCCGATCACCAGTTGTAGAACCAAGAATACCAAGCCTTGAATCAGCGAAGCATCACCACTGCCTTTGGCGAAATTTAGCAAGGTGATAGTCAATAAGACCGCCATTGGATCGTTACTGCTCGATTCCAATTCTAATAAGGGTTGTAATTGGCCTTTTAACGATATGCTGCTGGAACGTAACACAGAGAAGACTGCAGCTGCATCGGTGGAAGAGACAATAGCTGCCAAAAGCAAGCCCTCGGCAAAGGTGATGCCATGGATACCGACGGAAAATGAACTGAACGATCCGAGCACAAACCAAGCAAAACTGCCTAATAACAACATGGTGATTAAAACGCCGAAAGTGGAAAGGCATAAGCCTTGCCACAGTATTGGGCGGATGCTCGCCCAGTGCGAATCGAGTCCCCCGGTAAACAAAATGAAAATAAGCGCAAAATCCCCGATAAATTTGGCAATGTCTGGATTCTTAACTTCGAACACGCCAAATTCAGCTATCAACCAACCCGTTAAAAGAAAAAATAGCAATGAAGGTATTC
>PMDM01000439.1 GCA_003155565.1 Methylococcaceae bacterium
GCACATACCCTTAAGTAGATCAATTTCTGCTTCGGTATCGAAGGTAAAATGGTTAACGCACACCACACACGGCAAACCGTAATGTTGAGTGATGTTGTTGTAGTGGCGTTGCAGGTTTTCAAAACCTTTTTCCAGGGCAGCCAGATTTTCTTGATTCAAATCTTCTTTGTTGATGCCGCCGTGGAATTTTAGCGCCCGTACCGTCACGACTAAAACCACCGCCGAGGGTTTTAAACCTGCCATCCGGCATTTGATGTCGANNTGCAGCCGTGGGCGATATTGGCAAAAGGACCGCCATGAATGATGGCGATATTATTTTCCAGCGTTTGCACCAAATTCGGTTTGATCGCGTCTTTTAATAAGGCCGCCATTGCGCCGTGGGCATTAAGATCACTGGCATAAACCGCTGTTTTGCCATCGGCTTTGTAGCCTATGACGATGCGGCCTAAGCGTTCTTTCAAATCGGCACGTCCGGTCGCCAGACAAAGTATCGCCATGACTTCGGAAGCGACGACAATATCGAAGCCATCTTCACGCGCATAGCCATTGCCAGTACCGCCTAAGCCAACAATGATTTTCCGTAAGGCGCGGTCATTCATATCCACCACCCGTTTCCATTGGATACGGCGCGGGTCAATACCCAGTGCGTTGCCTTGCGTGATGTGGTTGTCGATCAGGGCGGCGAGCAGGTTGTGGGCTACACCAATCGCATGAAAATCACCCGTAAAATGCAGGTTGATGTCTTCCATAGGCACGACCTGGGAATAGCCACCACCCGCTGCGCCACCCTTCACGCCAAAACATGGCCCCAAGGACGGTTCACGCAAACACATGATGGCTTTTTTACCGATCCGGTTCAGGGCATCACCTAAGCCAACCGTGGTGGTGGTTTTGCCTTCCCCTGCTGGAGTCGGGCTGGTGGCGGTAACAAGTATCAACTTACCGTCTTTGTTGTCCTTCAAGCTATTGACATATTCGAGTGACAGCTTGGCCTTATAATGACCGAATGGATCCAGATGTTCGGCATCAATGCCGAATTTTTCTTTGACTAGACCGATTATCGGCTTCATTTTTGCTTTTTGGGCGATTTCTATGTCAGACATGGTGTTTATTTAATTGGCTTTTCGTATAAAGTCTATCGTTACGGTCTCTAAAATTTTTCACATCAGCTCCCACCGCAATTCCCTATATATTGTTGAAAAATTGGCACTGGCATTAACAGCAATCCTTTGCCTTTAGGTATTAAGGCTAATTGTTGCCCCTTTTGCCAATGCAGTTCTTCCCGAACAGATTTAGGGATAGTGATTTTATAATTGCTCGAAAGCGTTACGATAACGGGCATTTAATACTCATGATTCGTTGATGCTTATTTTGTCAGAACATACCATAGGCGTGAGATATTTGCGAGATTGGTGAATAAACCGTTGGGTATGGGTATTTGCTATTTCTCAAAAGTAATGTACATTAAGTACATTATAAAAGACAACAGCAGCGATTAATATGCAACGCACACAAATATATCTTACCGACGATGAACAAGCCGCCATTCGCCAAATCAGCATTCGTAGCGGCAGCAGCCAAAGCGCATTGATACGCAAGGCGATAGACCAATACATTGCCCAAAATGCCACTGGCACAAGCGCCAGCAAACGCATGAACGCTTTTGGCATTTGGCAAGACCACGATAGCCCTCCTAGCTTAACCGAATTGCGCGCCGAAGAGCGATTTACCGAATGAGCGTAATGTTGATCGACACTGATGTGTTGATAGATTATTTGCGTGGTTTAGAACAAGCCAAAAACTTTATCGCCAGCTTACCTGAGCAGGTCTATATTTCTGCCATTACCGTGGCGGAACTTCATGTGGGTGTACGTAACGGTAAAGAACGCGCTGCGCTTACCGAATTTTTAGATACATTGGAAACGATTGCGCTGGATGCCGAACTCGCAGCCGAAGGTGGCTTGCTCAGGCGCGATTATGGAAAAAGTCACGGGGTCGGTTTGAATGATGCCCTGATTGCAGCAACTGCACTTAATAATCGGTTGCAGTTGGTGACGTTAAATGGAAAGCATTATCCGATGGTAAAAAATCTGTTAGTGCCGTATCAAAAATAATAGTCAATGAATTTTTTGTGGGGCTTTATTTATTTCAGTCCAACCTACGAGCTTATCAAAAGAGATAGGCTATTTAATAGTTTAGTTTGCTTTGATAAGAACCCGCTATTTCACCTATCATTAAATCCATTTGCTCCGGCTCTTTGCTATAAGAATTAAAAGACTCAACCGCTTTTGTAGCTATTTCAACTGATTTTATTTCCTTGTCTATACCTATATATTTTCTGCCTTCACTTATTGCAGCTAAAGCAGTTGTACCACTACCGATAAAGCAGTCGAGGACAATATCATCGGGTTCGGTAAATAACTTTATAACCCGTCTTGGCAGTTCGATAGGAAACTTAGAGTCATGATCGGCATTACTACGCACTGATGGTATTTCCCAGGCACCTCTCGATCCCCAGTTGATCCACTCTTGTTTTGTAAGTCTTGAACGATCTACTTTTGTTATTCCAGGTTTCCAAAAAATATAGAGATATTCTGTTTCATCGACAGAACGGTAAGAGATTGTATGCCATTTTGAGTTTTCCCAAGCCGCATCTTTCTGCCATATTCTTCGATCATATAGGTAGAATCCTGCTTTTTTAGCAGCATCTTCAATTAAGCCGCCAACCAGAAAAACCCTCGTCTGCGGTTGATATTTTCCACCTCTTATATTATTACCATTGAGCCTGCGATCAATGGTTTGCTCACTGCAACCGAAATGAGCGGCTAACTTATCTCTATTCCAATCTGGATTTTCTTTTTTAACTGCCAATATGTCTTCTTTACAAAGGCTGACTTTTCTTCGAGAAATATTCTCAGCCATTATCTTTGGCATGTTTTCATCTTTAAAGCATAAAATGTCCGCAATATTTATTGCGAGAAAGCCGCCTGGTTTTACAATTGGATAATGAAGTTTAATGACATCGAGCAAAAGATTTTTCCAATCATCAAAAGATAAATCTTTTTCATATTCTTTGCCTACGTAATAAGGTGGTGACCATACGCTCAAAGAGACTGATTCAGATTCGATTCTTGGAAGTAATTGCCGTGAATCGCCATGATAAATTTTATTTGACTCAAGAGAATTAAATATTTTTACGATTGCCATAACCCTTCACACTCTTGTTTATTTTGGTTATAAAAGAGGGTTTGAACACGCCAAGGAGCTTTGTCTTTTAATCTACTAAAACTCACTCTTACCCTAAAATCCTCACCTAATGTTGGTGCATTTCTTCCGGCCAACCAAATGCCATCATCGACATCAGGGTTATAAATGCCTTGTAATTTTCCATTCGGAATTGCAGCGATTGTAACCTCTTTTAAATGATGAGTTCCGTCAATATCATCATGATACATAAAATGAATAAGGCAGGTTGTCGTTAGATAATTCTTTCCGCCATATTCAGATATTTCTGGCAAAAAGCCTTCTTCATCGGTTTCAACCCCCGTTCGTCTTTGCTTTATTCGTAAAGATGTTTGAGACATTTGTATTGTTGCCGAGCGATTTTCTTTTTCAGCTTTTGAATCAATAAACAAAGCTTGCCTAATAGTTTGATCAGGCAAAATCACATATCTTGCTTTCTTATAATCGACTGTTCCATAAACTCTTTGTTGAACATTGAAACCAGAAAGCCTATCAAGTAATTCTCGGGTGATATCTTCAGCAATATCCTTAACGCTATCGGGTGATTTTCGGAAAATTTCAAGTGCTTCCATTCCGAAATCATTGACAGCTTGAAATATCCAGCGCAAAGTCAGTTTTTCAATCCGTTCAATTTCATCCAAAGATAATGAATCTGGGTCTTTTTCCGTCATGTATTCCCTTCTTTAGTTTAATTGATACCAAACTAAAATAAGCACAAAGACAAAATGTGCATTGGCATTTGAACAAAAATACTCTAACTAATCAACCATAAACCGGAAACCGCTTACAAAGCGCAGTCACTTTTTCCCTTACCGCCGCAATCACGTTTTCATCTTCCATATTTTCCATCACGTCGCACATCCAGTTGGCAACGTCGATGACTTCGGTCTCTTTAAATCCGCGTGTCGTCGGTGCAGGCGTACCGACGCGGATGCCGCTGGTGACG
>PMDM01000431.1 GCA_003155565.1 Methylococcaceae bacterium
CGTTTTTATGGAAACTGGCGTGCTGGACTTCAAGGGGGCGCTATCCTCATGACATTGACTTCAAGCTACCGATTTATTTAAAAAACTGGCCTAATTTTACCCGCTTAGTGATTACGCCTCATGCACTCAGGATCTCAGCATTACTCATCCAAGGCCCCAGGACGATGACTAATGTAGCCCAAGCACTCAATATTAAACCGCAATATGTCTTTGTGTTTGTCAGCGCCGCGTATGCCGTAGGTTTGGTCGGGCAGGCAAGAAGAGCCGAGGATGTTCTAGTTCAAGCACCGGATATTGAGCCCAGTAAAGGCAAGAGATTGTTAGGTCGCATTATGAGTAAATTGCGCGGTAACTAATTAGGCATAACGGAACATTGAAATCATGAGTCAATATAAAATTATTTTTACCGGGCCGGTAGGCGCTGGCAAAACCACAGCGATAAATTCCATCAGCGATGTGCCGCCGATTAAAACCGATGCTTCCGCGAGTGATATGGCCAAAGCCAGAAAGGCTGCAACGACGGTTGCAATGGATTATGGCATTATGAATCTTGAGGGTGGGGAGAAAATTCATCTCTACGGAACTCCCGGTCAAGAACGATTCGACTTCATGTGGGACATCTTGGTTACTGGCGGAATTGGTTTGATTCTGTTACTGGACAATACCCGAGCCGATCCATTCACGGATATGCGCTTCTTTTTGGATGCATTCAAGAAATTTATTGCAGAAACCAATGTTGCTATCGGTGTCACGCAAATGGACAGAAGCAATAAACCAACCATCGCCGATTATCATGCCCAATTGCAAGTTTCAGATTTGAAGCCGCCTGTTTTTGCTGTTGATGCGAGAGCCAAAGATGATATATCCCTGTTAGTGCAATCATTGCTATATTCATTAGATCCGGGCTTAGCGGAATAATTTATGGGCATATATACATTAACTGAAGGCCTGTATTTATACCCCACACCAGCAGGCGCTTTTTATGTTGTTTCCTCAAACGACACGGACAAGCCCCGTCAATTTATCAGGCAAATGCTCCAGCAGCTGGTAACCCAGGCGTTAAATATTGATCATCTACAGCAATTAACTGGGCTTGATGAGCCGCAAAAATGCCTTGAATTATTGTATCAATGCCAGAAATTGGGTTGGGTACAAGGATTGAATGCCGAGCGAGGTTATCCATCCGACCTGCTTGAAAATATCCTGCCCGGTTTGCTTAGTAAAATGTCTGAGAGCGGCAAGGTATTATTGGCCGATATGCAGGGCTTTTATCTTGCCTACCACGGGTTTCCGCACGAGGTGGCTGAAGAGCTATCAGGCTTGAGCGCTGAACTTGCAACCGTTCATGAACGGCGTTCTGGCGTGTTGATGAATAGCCTGGGTGTGGCTAACCATTCTTGGGGAATAATTGACGTATTCGGTAACAACCAGATCGGGTTTTGGCCTTTGTTTATCGGTAAAAATCGTTTTGTCTTAGTCATTTCCGGGATTCCCCATTTTAATCAACCAGAATTCGTTGATCTGGTTTGGGCCTTATCCATACGGTATGCGGACAAGGTGGGCTAACACAGGAAGATATGATGAAATCAGCAGCCCCCTCCCGAAAACTTTACAACTAAAGGTAGTGACGTAAATCGTTATCACTGCCTGTAAATTTTGTGTAATCTTGCTTTTGGGGCTATGATTTTCTCTGGAATGTTCGTCACAAATCTCAAAAAACAGCAGACACCATTAAAAGCCTAAGTTTGCATGGGTTTTGTGACAAAATCGGCACTGCGCCTAATGTTATACCAATCCCAATAAGTTCTNNTTCATATAACAACTTTTTGGGATTGATATTATTTATTATCAATAGATTAGAATGGTTGCAAATGTATTAAACTATGCGTAATAAATCAGGCTCAAAAAAGAGCTTAAATAAAGCTCACTTATGGCAGGTTAATGCTTATTTTTAGTCGTTTTAGGGAATTTTTAGAGGTTCTTTTTAGTTTTAGTTAAAGGCGCACTGATTTAATCAGCGCTTCCTTAAGTTTTATTTCATATAGTTAAAAGAGGAAAAAATGCGAGCAGACTTGCTTACTTCTGTATTGACAGATCTAAATGGAACATCAGCGGATATTGAAGCATCAGGTATCATCTCAACTGACGGCTTGATGATTGCATCGGTATTACCCGCTGGCATGGATGAGGACAGGGTAGGAGCGATGAGTGCTGCCTTGCTGTCACTAGGCGACAGGACTGCCCAGGAGCTGGCACGAGGCGCATTGGAACAGGTATTGATTAAAGGCGCCAAAGGCTATGTATTAATGACCTATGCTGGTGAGGATGCCGTATTGACTGTGCTGGCCAAACCTAACTCGAAATTAGGGCTTATTTTTCTGGATGTAAAACGGGCAGCTGAAAGCGTTACCGGTTTGCTGGAAAAATTTCGGTATGGAGTTTAGTGGGATTTTTCAACATACCGCTACTTTATCAATAGCTTACAGTTGTTGATAAAGTAGTTTTTCGTATAGGTAGGTTTTACGAAGGGCAATAAAAAATCCGTCCATATTTTCCTTGCTTTTGTTACGTTAACGCAAATAACTTATTAAGTCCGTTTGGAGAAAGAAGTTTTGCTAATGGTAATATTCCACCAGCTACCGAGATTTATGCAAAAGAAGGGAATGGTAGCCCCATGAAAAAACGGGTTACTATATTCAATGCCAGTTTTGCATTACAAGCGGCTGGATCAGCGCTAAGCGATCTTGAAATGTCTTGCCCTGGAAAAGCTTTTTTGGATGATACCCAAAAATTCGAACTATTTTTATGGGATAATCAAAGCCGTTTTTGGTTTTCCGTTTTCTTCCATGCCTTATCCCACGATTGAATCCTTTGTCGGTAACACGCCTTTAGTCAGGTTGCAGCGTTTGCCCGGACTGTCCAGTAATGTGCTGTTGGCTAAGCTGGAAGGCAATAATCCTGCCGGTTCGGTAAAAGACCGTCCTGCTTTAAGCATGATTAAACATGCGGAAGCCAGGGGCGAAATCAAACCTGGCGATAGATTGATTGAAGCGACCAGTGGCAACACAGGTATTGCCTTGGCGATGGCAGCCGCTATCAAAGGTTACAAGATGACCTTGATTATGCCGGACAATATGAGTTCGGAGCGTATCGCATCCATGAAAGCATTTGGCGCGGAAATCATCCTGACTCCGGCTGTTGGAAGTATGGAGGGTGCGATTGATTTGGCTAGGGAAATGGAAGCGAATGGTGAAGGCCGGATTCTCGACCAATTTGCTAATCCCGACAATCCCCGTGCCCATTATGAAGGCACAGGGCCCGAAATCTGGCGGGATACGCATGGTAAAGTCACCCATTTTGTCAGTTCGATGGGTACGACTGGCACCATTATGGGTACGTCAAAATTTCTCAAAGAACAAAACCCTAAGATACAAATCATCGGCGTACAACCGGAAGGGGAATCTAAAATCCCCGGTATCCGCCGTTGGCCGAAAGAATATCTGCCGAAAATTTATCAAGCCGAGCGGGTTGACCGGATTATTGATGTCGATCAGGTGGCTGCTGAACAAACCACACGGGATTTGGCTGCTAAAGAAGGCATTTTTGCGGGTGTTTCATCGGGAGGTGGGGTGTCCGTTGCTTTGCGTTTGTCGCAAGAACTGACCGATGCGGTGATTGTGGTCATTATTTGTGATCGTGGGGATCGGTATTTGTCTACGGGTGTGTTTCCGAGTTAGTTTTTCATAGAACAAAGGCGTAAAATTATTCGTATGAAAGTATCTGAATTATTAGGTATTTTGGAACAAGATGGTTGGTTTTTAGTACGCCAGCGAGGCAGCCATCGTCAATTCCATCATTCTACAAAATCAGGAACTGTGACGGTTGCAGGCAAACCCAGCCTTGACGTGCCGCGTGGCACTTTAAACAACATCTTGAAACAAGCTGGCTTGAAGGAGTAATTATGCGGTATATGGTTATTGTTGAAAAAGGCGCGTCGAGTTATGGCGCGTCTGTGCCTGATTTACCGGGATGTATTGCGGTCGGTGAAACCGAGCAAGAAGTAATAGCGTTGATTCAAGAGGCTATTCAATTCCATCTGGAAGATTTGCAAAGCGAAGGCCGACCGATTCCTCAACCTGTATCAAAAAGTACGTTTGTGGATGTTGCGGCGTAGAGAGTTCGCTGGGTTTATCAACTCATCCTATGGACTATTTTTATTATAGAATATTAGTAAGCAATTGATATAATTACAAAAATTTAATAAAGGTTATTGGATGAAACACATTACGCATATATTTTCCTTGCTTCTCCTCGCAGGTTGCGAAAATAGCAACTCTAGCGGTGTTAAGGATGCAAATGGTGAAACCTCTATTAAATATGTCATCTGCTCTCAAGGGGAAACTAACTGTTTTGTGGACGCTAGATTCAAAGATCTTGATGGATGTCAGAGTCATAAGGATTGGGCGGATATGCTATGTGACAAAATATCTACTCCAGGAAAAATGATATGCACACAAGACAATGGCCCAAGAATAGGCGTTGTTACTTACTGTACTCTGTAAAATAGCTAGCGCTACGTTAGGCATTGCAATGGCTCGGCATAGAGACTTTATTGGTCAACTTGAAAATCTTCACCAGGAGTCCTACGCGTTATCACTATATCTGTATTCGGATTTGGCGATGCAAAATGCAACCCGTAACGTGCGTTAATGTAGGATGCAGTTCTCTGCGTTTACCGCTTCCTACGCGCAAATAATCTTGCATGAAACCCATCACTCTTGACTCATTCCATAATAAATCGCTCAATGGATTTTCCTTTTGTCAAAAAGCGTATAAGTTATTTAACCAAATTAAAAGTGAAACTAATGGTTTAGAACGTCTGAGAATGCGGCAATCAGAATTAGAAAGGAAACTTATCATAGAAATTTTACCGCTTGCCAAGTTTGTGCAAATCAAAACCAAACCAGGAAATGAACTGAAAATCAAATGGATGAACGGAGATCAAACGTTTGATGCTTGTTTCGTACAGTTTGGTTCGTATGTAGATAATGGCTTCTCGATTCCAAAAGGGCATCTTGAAGTTACCGGTGTTTACCATCCAAATCATTATTTAGCTAATGAGTTATTGAACAGCGGAGAAACATTCTTTGGTTGCGATGGTTTGATGCGGCATAAAAAAACGAAGACCATACATTCAACCCCGATTGCTAAGAACAGATTAGAATCTGCGGAAAATATGGCTACGCTAGCTATAGGTCAGATTAAAAAGAAATCGGAAAAGCCGTACCCAGACAAAACTATATTGATAGTCGAGTGCAATCTCGACACCTATTACTATGAGCATGAGTGGCATCATTTTCTTTGCAAGGTGCGGGAGGACATACCGTCTCATTCATTCAAAGAGATATTGCTTTATGATAGCTTAGTTGGGCAATATGCCTATTTATAACGCAAGCCGAGTGTACTACAAAATTAAACAATCCCTTTAAGGAATGTACGATGTGCTGAACGGAGTGAAGCGCATCAATCGCGAACGATGCCCCTCCGTCCCTAGGCACATTCTATTATGACGTGATTAGAGTCCTCTCAAAGCCAAATAACAAAAGCGACCTGATTTTGAAAAAACCACAGGTTTTTTGTCATACTTTCATCAAACAAAGTTTACTTATTGCGCTTTGCTTATTAGCCATGCCCATTGCGGCTGTTGATACGGGTGCGCTTGATGTGGGTGCAATAAAGGGTGAAGGCTGGAAATTAGAAAGCGTAAAATTTGCGGTTATTGACCTCAACAAAAAAAAGCCGCAATTTAACATGTCTGCAACAAAACTGACGCTTCCCAACCCGTTCAATGACTTATCCCTTGCCGACATCCAATGTAATGATTTCACTTGGGATCACGATGAACTGCATTGCAATCAGGGCAGGGCATCCGTCCGTTCCGCTTATTGGCAATCCCCCACGACGAATTTTTCCTTTCACCTTGGCCCGAAAAAAAATACC
>PMDM01000369.1 GCA_003155565.1 Methylococcaceae bacterium
ACCCGGAAATCTGAAATTTGCGAGATATGAACAGGCCGTCCTTGCCGGGAAGGATCGTGACGAAAGCACCGAAATCCATTAATCTGACAACTTTACCTTCGTAAACCTTACCCACTTCAACTTCAGCGGTAATTTCTTCGATCATACGACGGGCTTCTTCACCGGCAGCTTTATCGACGGAAGCGATTTTGATTACGCCATCGTCGGTGAGGTCGATGCTGGCACCGGTTTGCTCGGTGATGCCACGAATCGTTGCACCGCCTTTACCAATGACTTCGCGGATTTTGCTTGGGTCGATTTTGAAGCTGATGATGCGTGGCGCGAAGTCTGACATTTGCTCGCGGGTAGCAGCCAAGGCTTTATTCATTTCGCCAAGGATATGCAAACGTCCTGTTTTGGCTTGTGCCAATGCCGTTTTCATGATTTCTGCGGTAATACCGTCGATTTTGATGTCCATTTGCAGTGCGGTAATGCCGTCTACAGAACCTGCAACTTTAAAGTCCATATCGCCCAGGTGATCTTCATCACCCATGATGTCGGACAATACGGCAAAACTGTCGCCTTCTTTGATCAGTCCCATCGCAATACCAGCGACTGGTGTTTTAATGGGTACACCCGCATCCATTAACGCAAGGCTGGTTCCGCAAACAGAGGCCATAGAGCTTGAGCCATTGGATTCTGTGACTTCTGATACCACACGTAGCACATAAGGGAATCCCTCCATATCTGGCAAAACTGCCAGCACGCCACGTTTGGCTAAACGGCCATGACCAATTTCGCGGCGTTTGGGTGAGCCGACCATGCCGGTTTCACCTACGCTATAAGGAGGGAAGTTGTAGTGCAACATGAAGGGGTCTTTAAATTCACCTGCCAGGGCATCAATGATTTGTGCATCACGTTGAGTTCCCAAGGTTGCCACGACTAGCGCTTGAGTTTCACCGCGAGTGAACAAGGCGGAACCGTGGGTTCTAGGAAGGACACCGGTGCGGATGGAAATCGGTCTTACGGTATCCAGTGCGCGACCATCAATGCGTTTGCTGTCATTAAGAATGGCATTGCGGACGATTTTATACTCAAGGCTTTCGAGGAGGGTGCGAATATTTTTTTCGGTATATTCACCCGTAGCGGTTAGTTTTTCAACGACCGCATTCCTGATGTCTTTCAGCTTGTCTTGTCTGATCAGTTTTTCAGCAATCTGGTAGGCGGCTTCGATGTCGGATTCTGTGTTGTCTGCAACCAGTTTTTCAAGTTCGACATTCGTGGCAGCAGCAGACCATTCAATTTTACCCGCGCCAGCGGCTTTAGCAAATTCGTTAATCGCGTTGATGGCAATTTGCATTTGCTCATGCCCGAACAACACTGAACCTAACATGACTTCTTCAGACAGGCCTGCGGCTTCAGATTCAACCATCAGCACTGCTTGGGCTGTACCTGCAACGACCAGATTTAATTGTGACTCTTTGAGTACGGCAGGGGAAGGGTTAAGCAGGTATTCGCCATCTTTGTAGCCGACACAAGCGGCGCCTACAGGGCCATTAAAAGGTAATCCAGAAACCGCCAATGCCGCAGAAGCGCCCAATAAGGCCGCAACTTCCGTATTAACTTCGGGATTCAGGGACATTACCGTTGCGACGATTTGTATTTCGTTGGTATAGCCTTCTGGAAAAAGCGGGCGGATTGGCCTGTCGATCAAACGGGAAATGAGGGTTTCCTGTTCGCTGGGACGGCCTTCGCGCTTAAAAAAGCCACCGGGGATTTTACCGGCAGCATAGGCTTTTTCCATATAGTTAACGGTGAGTGGGAAAAAATCGCCGCCACTGGGTTCTTTTTTGCCAACGACAGTCACCAAAAGCGTCGTGCCTTCGATGTCAATCATGACAGCGCCGTGGGCTTGACGGGCTATCTCTCCCGTTTCTATGGTAACGAGTCGGCCGCCGTACTGAAATTGTTTCCTGACTGGATTCACTATAAGGTTCCTTATGTGTTAAAGAATGAATTAAGGGCGTTCACTACGAGAAGTGAATCAGAAACGGCCTTTACCTTGTTAGATAGTTAGGCCATTCCAGGCATGATTTATTTACGTAAGCCGAGGCGTTCAATCAAGGAGCGGTAACGATTAATATCTTTATTTTTAAGGTAATCCAGCAGTTTGCGGCGCTGGTTAACCATGCGCAACAATCCCCGACGGGAATGGTTGTCTTTTTTATGTTCGGCAAAGTGAGGTGTTAACTGCACGATGTGCGCTGTCAATAATGCAACTTGCACTTCAGGTGAGCCAGTATCCGTTTCTGATAAACGGTAGGCTTCGACAACGGCTTTCTTTTGTTCTGTGGAGAATGACATCAGTAATCCCTATTAAGATTAATAAAAAATAAAGCCCATGCGTGTGCATGAGCCAGTAACAAACAATTTCCACGATAGGGTGTAGAAATGTTTAATGATGTTCACTGTTGTTGTGAACCTAATCGTTCAGGTTGAACAATTTTTTCGGTGCTAGTTTACCATCCAAACGCATTTCTCCCAACCCTAAAAACTCAGCCGCGTGGTATATTCGTACTGGGCCCAGTAAGTTTTCGGCAAGGTTTATTGATTGCCCCTGTTTGGTGCTAGCGGCTTGCTGGTCGTTAAGATGCACAGCAGGCAAGTTTTGTAAGGGCGTATCAACAGCAATGAGTGCCGCCAGCAATTGTTGCTCGTCCAGTTCTCGTAATTGTTCTAACGACAGCGCTTGTCTAATGTGGAACTGCCCCGCCTGTAACCGTCGTAATTCCTTGACGGTTGCGCCGCAAGCCAGTTCTTGCCCAATATCTTCGGCAAGCGAACGGATATAAGTGCCTTTCGAGCAGTACACTTCAAGTTCTAAGGAGTCTTTTTGGACAGCCAACAACTTCAATTCAAAGATCGTAATATGCCGTGCTAAGCGTTCGACGGTTTTACCTTCCCTAGCCAATTCATACAGTTTTTTGCCATTCTGTTTTAATGCTGAATACATGGGTGGAATCTGGTCGATTGCACCGGTAAACTTTTCCAGGATGGTTTTAATATATTCAACCGAAAACTCAGGTACGGGCCGTGTTTCAATAACGCTGCCCTCCAGGTCGCCGGTATCGGTTTTAATGCCAAGCTGGATAATGACTTGATAGCGCTTATTGTCATCCAACATCATCCCGGAAACTTTTGTAGCAGCGCCAAAACATAGTGGCAATAAACCCGTAGCCAAAGGATCCAGGCTGCCCGTATGTCCTGCCTTATTGGCATTGAACAAGCGTTTGACTTCCTGCAATGCCCTGTTTGACGAGATTCCTAGGCGTTTATCCAGCAGCAATATTCCGTGGATATTGCGTTTGGAATGGCGTAGATTCATTGCGTTTCGTTCTCATTGTTTTCTGCTGGAATTTCCTTGTTCACATCACTTAACAGCTCCGATACCCGCATACCGGTATCGAAGGAATCATCATAAAGAAACTTAAGTTCGGAGATATGCCGTAATTGCATTTTTTTTGCCAGGAGATGCCGGATCATGGGTGCCAGTTCGTTTAGCCACTTGATGTGGTTTTTCTTACCCAGATCATCAGAGTTAAGCACCGTAAAATAGATTTTGGCGGCAGCCAGATCTTTACTGACGATAACCTCGTTAATCGTTATGAAACCCAACCTGGAATCGTCAATATCGCGTTGCAGAATTAACGCGAGTTCCTTCTGCATTTGTGAAGACACACGGGCGCTACGGCCAAATTCTTTGGGCATACTTAAAGGACGCGCTTAATTTCGGTGCGTTCAAATACTTCGATATGATCGCCCGCCCTTACATCGTTGTAATTTTTTACACCTATACCACATTCCATACCCATTTTGACTTCGGCGGCATCGTCTTTAAAGCGTCGTAAAGACTCCAGCTGCCCTTCGTAGATCACCACATTGTTACGCAACACGCGGATCGGTAGATTTCTTTTTACAAAACCGTCAATGACCATACAGCCTGCAATGGCACCAAATTTTGGTGATTTGAAGACATCACGCACTTCGGCAAGGCCAACGATAGTTTCCTTTATTTCGGGTGCCAACATGCCGCTGATGGATTTCTTGACTTCATCAATGGCATCGTAAATGACACTGTAATAGTGCAGGTCTACGCCTTTTTCTTCGATTAATCTTCTTGATGTCGCATCCGCCCTGACATTGAAGCCCATCAAAATTGCCCCGGAAGCCAGGGCAAGGTTAACATCACCTTCATTGATACCGCCAACGCCTCCAAAGATAACTTTGACCTCCACTTCCTCGTTCGACAAATCAACCAGGGAGCCACGTAAGGCTTCTAAGCTGCCTTGGACATCGGTTTTGAGAACCAGGTTGACACTGGCAATTTCACCAGTAGCCATCCGTGAGAAGACTTCGTCCAGTTTTGAAGCGCTTTGGGCGGCATGTTTACTAGAGCGTTTGCGGTCTTCACGGTGCTTGGCCAAGTCTTTGGCAACGCGCTCGTTTTGTACCACCAGGAATTCATCACCCGCAAAGGGTGTACCAGACAAACCAAGGATTTCAACCGGCACACAAGGCCCGGCTTCTTTAATGGTTTTGCCGTTTTCATTGAACATGGCACGAACCCGTCCGAATTCATGTCCACATAAGACCATCTGGCCGTTTTCCAACGTGCCTTTTTGGATCAATACCGTAGCCACCGCGCCACGGCCTTTGTCCAGCCTTGATTCAATGACTATACCGGATGCTGCGCCTTCGACTGGCGCTTTCAGTTCCAGGATTTCGGTTTGGACAATAAGCGCTTCGATAAGCTCATCAATGCCTTCTCCCGTCTTGGCGGAGATTTTGAGGAATTGGACATCACCGCCCCATTCTTCGGGAACAACCTTGATATTAGCCAATTCCTGCATGACTTTATCAGGGTTTGCATCAGCTTTATCGATTTTATTCATGGCGACGATAATAGGCACATTCGCCGCCCTGGCGTGTTCTACCGCTTCTTTAGTCTGCGGCATTACGCCATCATCAGCCGCTACCACCACAATGACCACGTCAGTGACATCAGCGCCCCGTGCACGCATTGCCGTAAACGCGGCGTGGCCTGGGGTATCCAGAAAGGTGACCGAACCATGGTCGGTTTTTACCTGATAAGCACCGATATGTTGGGTAATGCCTCCCGCTTCGCCTGCAGCAACACGGGTTTTACGGATATAATCCAGCAACGAGGTTTTGCCNNACAGGGATGCGATTGTCTTCCTGTTGCGCTTCGACGAGCATATCTTGTTCAAAATCATCATCGTTCTGCATGATGGCTTTGTGGCCCAGTTCTTCCACCAGAATGGCGGCTGTGTCCTGATCGATACTCTGATTAATGGTTGCCATGATGCCTAGCTTCATCAGGTGTTTGATGACCAATGCCGCTTTCAGGCTCATTTTTTGGGCGAGATCAGAGACGATAATCGTTTCCGGTATCGTCACTTCCTTTATCATCGGGGCAACCGGCATTTCGAATTGATGTTTGCCGTCGGACTGGGTAGAGCTGCGTGTTGGCGATTTGCTTTTCTTTTTTCCCTTTCTGGAATAATTTACTGAGCGACCGTCGTCATCAGTTTTTTTTCTGTGCAGCGTTTCTTTTTTGCCTTCTGCTTGCTGCTTTACCCGTTCGGAATTCTTTTTAATAGATTCTTCCAGGCGACGTTCTTTTTCATCCAGCTTCTTTTTAGGTTCTTCCACTTCCTTGTTTTTTAGAGGCTTTTCTTGTTTGCCTTTCTTGTCCGATTTTATTTTTAAGGCATCGAGTTCGGCATCCAAGACAGGTTCGACCACTGTGTCTGGGGTGGCGTTTTCTGGCACTTGCAACAGTGGCTCGGCGTTTGTTAATTCCGGTGTTAATGCAGCTTCTTTTGTTTCATTTTCGGCTGTTTTAGTCGCATCCTTGGCAACTGGATGTTTTTCTGCTTGAGCGATTGTTTCAGGAGTAGGCGCTTGTTCAATCAGTTCGGGTTCAGCTGTTTCCAGCTCTTCCTTATGCTTAACATTGACATAATTTTTCGTTTTACGGAATTCGACGTTGATGGTCTTTGTGGAGCTTCCGGGCGCGGTTGCCTGCTTGATCTCAATGTGTTTTGTCCGCACCAGCGTGACGCGCTGTTTTTCTGTTTCTCCGGCTGGTTTCCCATGTCGGCTACGCAGGTGTGTCAGCAACTTCGTTTGGTCATCATCACTAATCACCTCATCAGCCGTGCTAACAGAGAGTCCTGCTTCCTTAAGTTGCACCAATAAACGTTCCAAGGGGATTTTCACCACCTCAGCTAATTCACGTACTGTTTTATCACTCATATCCTACTCCTTCCTATTCGCCTGACGCTTCAGCAAACCATGGCTCGCGGGCTTTCATAATTAATTGTGCAGCCCGTTCTTCAGTTATGCCATTAATGCCCAGCAAATCGTCAACCGACTGTTCCGCTAAATCTTCCATGGTGATAATGCCTAGTCCTGCCATTTCATAAGCCAGTTCTTTGTCCATACCAGCCATTTCGAGCAAGTCATCTGCGGGTTCTGCCGATTCAATTTTTTCTTCCGCAGCAAGAGCCCTGATGAGCAGGGCATCTTTGGCCCGGCTTCTCAGTTCATTGACCAGCGCTTCGTCAAACCCTTCAATTTCAAGCATTTCGCTGACGGGAACATAGGCAATTTCTTCGACGGTATTGAAGCCTTCTTCCACCAGAATCAGGGCAATATCATCATCGACATCCAGTTGTTCAACAAACAACTGCTTGATTTTTGCCCCTTCGGCTTCGCTTTTTTCTTCCGCTTTGGTGGCATCGAGTACATTCAATTCCCACCCCGTCAGCTGAGTTGCCAAACGTACGTTCTGACCGCCTCGGCCTATGGCTTGGGACAGATTCTCTGGAATCACTGCCAAATCCATGCTGTGCTTGTCTTCGTCCACAACAATGGACTGGATTTCCGCAGGTGCCATGGCATTGATAACAAACTGTGCTTCACTGGGATTCCAGAGAATGATATCGACACGCTCACCGGCCAGTTCATTGGTGACTGATTGGACTCTTGAGCCTCTCATACCCACACAAGCACCTACGGGATCCAGCCTGGGATCGTTGCCTTTCACGGCTATTTTGGCCCGTGAGCCAGGGTCGCGTGCCGCACCCATAATCGAGATCATGCCTTCATTGACTTCAGGCACTTCCAGGCGGAATAAGGCAATCAAAAGTTCCGGTGCGGTGCGGCTGATGAACAGTTGGGGGCCACGCGCTTCTGAACGGACATCTTTTAAATAACCGCGAATCCGGTCGCTAATGCGGACAGCTTCCCTGGGAATCATGTCTTCTTTGGCGATGAAGGCTTCTACATGGCCGCCCAAGTCTAAATAAATATTACCCTTCTCAATACGTTTGACAATACCTGTGATGAGTTCGCCGACCCGGCTTTGATATGCCTCAACTATTTTTTTGCGTTCCGCTTCCCGCACCTTGTGGATAATGACCTGTTTAGCTGTTTGCGCGGCAATGCGGCCAAAATCAACTGAGTCGATTTCTTCCTGGATTATATCGCCGATCTGAGCGTCTTTGTCGTCTAAACGGGCGACTTCCAGTAATATTTGCGAGACGGGGAATTCCACATCACCATCAATGTCAGGATTGGCATCGACCACATCCCACTGCCGGTAGGTGGTGTAATCGCCGGTTTTTCTGTCTATGACGACGCGAACCTTGATTTGATTGGTATGGCGCTTAATCGTAGCCGCTTCTAAGGCGGACTCAATAGCTTCAAAGACAATTTCCTTATCAATCTCTTTTTCATTAGAAAATACCTCAGCTACTAATAAAATCTCTTTATTTGCCATGTCGTCCTCCTTTTTCAATTAAATAGTCAGGCACCAAACGCGCTTTGCTCATCGCGTCGAAAGAAACCTCAAAAACCTGGTCTGCTTCGCGTAGCGTGATGATATCGTCCACAACCTTTTCAATCACGCCGGTAATTTTTTTCCGGCCAGCGATGGCTTGGTACACATTTACCAAGACTGTGCTACCGACGAATTGTTCGAATTGATGCACATAAAAAAATGGCCTTTCCGTACCTGGCGAAGAAACTTCCAATTGGTAGTTGTCTGGAATTGGATCTTCCACATCAAGTAGACCGCTGATTTGGTGGCTGACCTTGGAGCAGTCTTCGACCAATATACCATTAGGACTGTCGATGTAAATTCTGAGCAAGCCATGTTTGGGGTGCGGATGATAGTCGATGCCGACACATTCATATCCTAAACCTTCAACAATTGGTTCGATTAAATTCACCAAATGCACAGGAGCTTGCTTCATTTTTTCCTCATCAAATCTTCGCACATAAAAAAAGAGCCAGCGGCTCTTCCATTAACAACCTATTAGTAAGCTTTTAAGTCCAAAGCCCCCAAAATAAAAAACCCCAAACTGGGGCTTCCTTGTAACTGGTAGCGGGGGCAGGATTTGAACCTACGACCTTCGGGTTANNAAGCTGCTCCACCCCGCGATTAAGACCGCTGATTATAATGCTTCTGGCGAAATTAGCAATGTATTTATTAGCCTTGAGATAAAGAAAAATTACTTTCTATTCCCAGGCTTAAGCTGAGGTGGCGTATTCTGATTCGGGTATTGCAGGTAATTGCAATGTATCTCATCACACAGTGCAATAGGGATTAGGGTGATAATTTAGTACTTGGTCATACTACGATATAGAATTATCCGTTTCTACCAAATAAAACCATACCCATTTGATTTTAATGCTATTGATTCGGCCTTATGAAGA
>PMDM01000016.1 GCA_003155565.1 Methylococcaceae bacterium
CGAGCCAAACAGCGTTTGCAAGTGGTTGTGCCGCTAACGCTCGGTATTATTTTTATTTTGCTTTACCTCAACTTCGGACGTCTGACCGAAACGCTCATCGTCATGTTATCCGTGCCTTTTGCCCTGATCGGCGGCATCGTAGCGGTTATCCTAACTGGAGCGCCTTTATCAGTCGGTTCTGTTGTCGGCTTTATTACTTTATTCGGCATCACCGTACGTAACAGCATTATGCTTTTGTCGCACTGCCAGTATCTGGTCAATAACGAAGGCAGAACCTGGAATATTGAAACCATTACATTAGCCGCCCAGGAAAGGTTACCTTCGATTTTAATGACCGCGCTGGTCACCGCCCTAGCCATGTTCCCGATTGCTTTCAACAGTGATAATCCGGGGTCAGAAATCATGGGCCCTATGGCAGCAATCATCATCGGCGGTTTGTTTTCTTCCACCTTATTGAATTTGTTGCTGTTGCCTTGCATGCTACTAAGGTATGGAGAACGCTGAATTTACCCGCTAGGATTCACATAGAACCAATCTTTCAGTTAAAGTAGTTGGCGGGCCGTTCGTGCTGAGCCTGTCGAAGCATGAATGGTCTGCCAACTACTTCACCTAATGGGTGAGCAATCCAAAATCCCGTTCGCCCTAAGCGAGTCGAAGGGTGGCGGGATTTTGGATTGCTCAACCGATTTTTTAGGTTTATAGCTGAATATCCTTCTTCATTATCTTTCCTGATAGCAAAATAAATTTCTGACATAGGTATTCTTGCGTACGCATTCGTACGAATATTTTTTAATTTTTAACTCCGTACAATTTACACATGCTTGATGAATAAGCTTACACAGAAATTAAATTAGATAACTCTCTAAATTTAAGCTCATAAAACGTAAGCGACCTTCAAAGAGTAAATATGACATAGCCAAGATTTAATGCCAATAAGGCAATATTTTGAGGCTGAAATTTGGGTCAGGCAGGTTTTCTGCCTAATCATTCAACTCGGAGATAAAAATGAAACAATTTAGAGCCGTCGTTTACACAGGCTTAGCGTACGGCACCAGTAATATTTGTTGATATAGCTGGATGCCTGCTGATAAACCCGGTGAACCGTTAGATTTAGAACTTAAATTTTAGACATTACTGTTTACATCCCTTAGTAGTAATTGATTTTTGGAGAAAGCCATGAAAATTCGATTTTTTTTAATAATAGCACTGCTTCTTGGGGGGTTTACCACAGGAACTTATGCAGCAAATAATAACAGCCATAACAAGCCAAGATTGGGGCTACAGGGGAAAGTTAACAAACCTCAAGTCAAGAAACACAAACATTACGCTCATAATAAAGCTCTTAAAACTCAGTTTCTAAAAGTTAAAAGCCACGTTAGTAATAACATTCAGCCTCCAAAACTGAACCACCAAGTTAATAATTTGCAGTTTTATATCAATCAGCCCAAGGATGACACTGATAAGATAGTGAGCTTTGATTTTAACCATACAATCAATCCGCTGATTAAAAACAATGATGACATGAATAATGTCTTCCTACCAATCGGTAAGCCTGGGAAAGATGAAGAATACTGCCCGACAGATACTGTAAATGCCGTGCCTATCCCCGCTGCTGTATGGTTATTTGGTTCTGCTTTGCTCGGCTTGTTAGGGGTTAAACGTAAGTCTGTCTAATTTTTTAGGGATGAAGCAATAGCTATCCAATAGTCTAGCCCTTCATCCATTGTTTAAAAAGCTCTGCAACTAACTGTTGCAGAGCTTTAGGATCAGGGGTCACTAAATCTCCCCGTCCATAAAGCCATAATTGAACCTCTAATAATCCCCTCTTCCGCACTTCCTTAATCCTGTAGGTCGCCAGAATCCAGGCTAAAGGGGATCAAGCCATCCTTAGCTTCTGGATCTCAACAATCCCTGCCGAGATGACGAGTTGTGTAGATGCCTAAGCCCGGAGGAATAGGGGATTATTAGAGGATTGCTTAATAAAAAAACTCGTTGATATAGGTATTTGTACGTATTTCATTACGCTGTAATTTCTCTAGAATGTAACGATCAGTGATTAACACTAGCCAGCATTTAGGTACTCTGAACCTTGAGGTGCCGATAAGGCTCGTTGGTAATTATAGCCACACTTGTTGAAAAACAAGGCCGGAAAGCCTCAGGTCTTTAGTATGACTGCCAAAAATGGCTGGGTTGCACATTTGTTTATGTGACGTTTTATGGAATTTTATGAAAAAACAATGCTATTTTATCGCAGCTATGATACTGGGGATTTTTTCTACAGTTAGTTCGGCCGCAACACAACGTTTTTGGGCTACAACTACCCAAAGCGACACCGCTTGGGATCCAACGTTTTTAAGTGAAGGCAGCTCAAAAACCTTTGACATTAATTACAATCTGGGAAGCGATTGGACAATCAATTCAGCTAAATTGTGGCTTTTGGCTGTGGATGACTATAATGGCAATCATTGCTCATCCCAAGGCGGAACAAGCGCTAATTGTAACGATGACAGCTTAAGCAATACGGCTCAAGATCCCTCAGAACAGGCAAAAATCGTAACAATTGAAGGAATACCTGGCATCTATGGCAGCCCGCTTGAAATAAATAGTTTCAAATGGTATGACTTAAATATTAACGTAGCTAGTTACTTATCAAATGCTGATGGTAGATTTACTGCTACCGTTAAAGCTTCGTTAGGTGATTTCTGGTACAAACCAGTCCCAGCAGCAATCTGGNNCTGGATAAGCCTTTCAAATCTCTCAAGCAGAATTACTTCATTTAATACTACCCGGCTTGGTATATTAACCAAGCCGGGTTTTTTATGCGGACAAATAATACAAGTTATTAGCTAACAGTAAAACTCTCTCCGCACCCGCAACTCCCAGTGACATTCGGGTTATTGAACTGAAACGCTTCATTGATGCCTTCCCTGCGATAATCGAGTTGTATGCCATCAATAAATGCCAAGTCATTTTTTTGCACGATGACCTTCACCCCGAAATCTTCAAAGACAGCATCACTACCTTCGATGGCATCGGAATAATCCAGCGTGTACGCATAACCGGAACAACCGGATTTTCTGACACCCAATTTTAAACCGACACCCTTGCCGCGTTTTTCCAACTGTTTTTTAATCTGACGCGCCGCGCTTTCTGTTACTGATACTGCCATAAACCACCTCTAGCCTGGGATTACCAGGGTTTCCAATAAATCAATAAATTCGATAATTTCCGCTTCAGTGTTGGATTTTCCCAAACTGATACGGATTGCGCTCTTGGCAAGTCCGTCCGCCACACCCATCGCCGCCAACACTGGACTGGGTTTACCGCCACCACTCGCACAGGCCGAACCGCTGGATACCGCGATGCCTTTCTGGTCGAGTTTCATGAGCAGCATCTCGCCATCTAACCCTTCGATACCAAATTGTACCGTATTCGGCAATCTTTCTGCGTCTTTCGCAAAAATCGAAATTCCTGGAATATACGTTAAGCGATCTTCCAATAGCTTCCTCAGCTTTAGCAAATGCTCCGCACGTTGGGCAAGTTCTGCTCCAGCAAGTTCCGCAGCTTTACCAAAGCNNGCACCACAACCTTTAGGGCCGTAAATTTTATGGCTAGATAAGGTCATCAAATGTACATACAACTGATTAAAATTAACCGAAATTTTACCTACGGCCTGTACAGCATCGGTATGCACGATAATACCCTTATCCCTTAGCTGCTGGGCATAACAGGCAACATCCTGGATGACACCGGTCTCGTTATTTGNNAACACCAATTAACTTCAGCTCATGACCTTGCATAGCCAAATTTTCGGCAGGTTCAGAAATGGAAGGATGCTCAATAGCAGAGATGGCTAATTTAGACCTAGGTTTTAATGCCGTCAAAGCAAGGTTATTCGCCTCCGTACCGCCACTGGTGAAAATAAGCTGCGTGGGCTGCGCCCCAACTAAAACAGCAATTTGTTCCCGTGCGGAGTCTATTGCACTCCGGACCAGCCTTCCATGCCGATATAAGCTGGAAGGATTACCATAAAACGTCTTCAGGAAAGGCATCATAGCCTCAAGCACCCGATCATCAATCGGCGTAGTGGCATTATGATCAAAATAGATCATGTTCCGATACCATCCAGAAGTTTGATGAAATTCCGCTTGGCTTTGAAGCGCATACGCAACTCAGCCACGTAATAACCAAAATCCCTATTACGTTCTTGGGCATTTATGATTACACCAACTTTGCGGATCAGTTTCACCGCATCGGCATAAGCGGTGTTATTGGTTTGTTCAATAATGACCGGGATAATTCGCTGGTAAAGGGCGATAGCATCATTTCCGCGTTTGGATTCCAGTTTGCCAGCCAGCACTATCAGCTCATCTCGATTACATACACCCGCATTAACTGCTGTCCACGCGGCATCGAGATCGTTCTCCCATAAAGCGATTGCAACCTGCAACGTGTAATTAGGAATAGATGGCTTAGGATTCCAGCGGGACGCCGCCGCTTCGTTTGCAATGACTTTCGCAACCCACGCTAGCGCCCGTTCACGCTGCTCAGGCCATACTCCTATCTGCTTAGCGACCTTATGCAACTTTTGATAATGCTCCAGCGTCGCCCGCTCCTCGAACTGTAT
>PMDM01000101.1 GCA_003155565.1 Methylococcaceae bacterium
TCTTCATAAGGCCGAATCAATAATAAAAAAGGGCGGTTTCCCGCCCTTTTTTGTGTTCGATAAAACCTTACTTTTTGGCAGGTTCTGCTTCAGCGGGCTTTGCAGCTTCTTTAGCTGGCTCTGCGGCGGCAGGTGTTGCAGCAGCTGGCACTGGGGCAGATGCTGCTGGAGCTTTCGGCGCTTCATCCTTAAGCGGTATCAGAATTTCTACCTTGGCTTGTTTACGTAAACCTTCAACCATGCCCTGTATTTTTTGCCTTTGCAACATGGGTGTCAGTTGTTCTTTAACAGCTTCCAAAGGTGGTGCGGCTTGTTTTCTGGTATCTTCACTCAAAATAATATGCCAACCGAATTGGGTTTTGACAGGCGTTTTGGTGTATTTGCCTTTTTCTAGTTTGGCAACGGCTTCTGAGAATGGGGCTACCATCTGACTGGGGTTAAACCAGCCTAGATCGCCACCATTTTGGGATTCTTTGGCATCCAAAGAATGCTTGTTTGCCAGTTTGGCAAAATTTCCGCCTTTATCCAGTTCGGCAATCAATTTTTTGGCTTCATCTTCGGTTTTGACCAAGATGTGGCTGGCTTTGTACTCGATGCCATTAGCGCCACCCACTTTACTGTCATATTCTTTTTTGATGTCAGCATCAGTGATTGGATTGGCTTTCAAATAGTTCTGCAAACTCGCCTGAGTCAATATGGCTTTTCTAGCGGCATCAAGTTGAGCGACGGTTTCTGGCGCTTGATCCAGCTTTTTTAGCACGGCATCTTGCACCAATATTTCGCGCTGGATCAGTTCATCAACCAATTTTTCCTTAGGGAAAGCAGGAGCTTGGCCGTGGCCACGCTGGGCAAGATCTTTTTCCAGGTCTTCCAGGGTTTTTTTGCTGATGTATTGGCCGTTAACGCTGGCAATTGCATCTTCTTTTTTAACGGCAGGCACAGAAGCTGCGCCAGTCTTAGGTTTGAGGTCGCAAGCTGAAAGAATGACGGTGCTCGCAATCAGTAAGGGGATAAGTTTTCTATTCATTAATGGATTCCTTTAGTTTCTTCTGAGGGTGAAAGGGCATTTATGCCTAAGGCATGAATCTCTTGTTTCATCATGTCGCCTAGCGCTTTGTAAATCAGCTGGTGGCGTTGCACTAACGATTTTCCGTCAAATGCGTCGGCAACGATGGTGACATGATAGTGACCGCCGCCGCTTTTGGCTCCGGCGTGGCCGGCATGGGCGGCGCTGTGGTCGATAATTTCTAGTGTGTGCGGGCTAAACGCTTCATTCAAAAGGCGTTTAATGGTTTCGGATGTCATTGTGGGAATACCTTTTTAAATGGCTTAACGGTTACTTTGGAATAGACTTTTGCGTGCGTGTAAGGGTCTGTATCAGCCCACTGTTGTGCGTCCTGTAAACTTTCAAATTCTGCGACGATAAGGCTGCCCGTGAAACCAGCAGAGCCTGGGTTGTCGCCGTCTATGGCGGGATGCGGCCCTGCCAACACCAGCCGTCCGGCATCTTGCAGTTCCTGTAGCCTTTTAACATGCGCGGGTCTGGCAGCCATTCGTAAGTCTAGGCTATTAGCGACATCTTCACTGATGATTGCGTATAACACCTTATTCCTCGGTTTCTGGGATGTATTTATATAAAAAAACCATCTGTAGCACAATGAACAAGACCATCAGGCCTGGGACACCAAAGGTTTTGAAAGTAACCCATTCATCGGTGCTGTAATGGTACATCACATACACGTTGATAAAGCCTACGCTGATGAAAAAACAGCCCCACATCAGATTTAAACGCCGCCAAACAAACGTGGGTAACGTTAAACTTTTTGACATCATTCGCTCGACAAATGGTTTTTTGCCGACAACTTGGCTTCCCAAAAAAGCAAGCCCAAATAACCATTCGATGATGGATAGCTTCCATTTTATAAATTGTTCGTCATGCAATAATATTGTTGCGCCGCCCATCACAATGATTAAGCCTAACGTAATCCACTGCATGGTTTCGACTTTACGGTATCTGAACCAGTTATAAGCTACTTGTAAGATTGTAGCCACAATGACTACGGCGGTTGCTACATAGATGTCATACAGCTTGAAGGCAATAAAAAATAATAGAATCGGGAAGAACTCAAAAAGCTGTTTCATGAAGAGTGGACGGAGTATTTAATTTTGTGGTGTGTTAGCGAAATTGGATTTTTGGATCAGGCCAAAACTAAACGGATAGTGGCACTTGCAATCCATTGGTCTCTTGTCCTGTTGGAATCTTTTTTAAGGTAATGAGTGTGTAAGGTTTATTCGTGCTGGCGCTGAGAGTTCTTATTTGCTCAATAGTTCAAACTGAACGAGTTAAGGTTTTGGATTCTGGCGACTTTGTTATTATCGTTGGTGGGTACGTAGAATCAATTATCCAGCTTTGCTGATTAAATAAGTGCTATTGTAAGGCCATTGCCCCCCAATGTACATGTTTTGATGGCGAATTCTGCTAAAATAGAGGTTCATTTTGGAGATAGATCGTGGACGATGACACAAAAACCCAGCTTGAAGCAGCTGCATTCAGGCGCTTAATCCATCACTTACAGACGCATACGGACGTTCAAAATATCGACTTGATGATCCTAGCCGATTTCTGCCGCAACTGTCTGGCGAAGTGGTATGCCGCAGCCGCCCAAGATCAGGATGTGGAGATGGATTACGAGCAGGCCAGGGAACACATTTACGGTATGCCTTACAAAGAATGGCAAGCCAAATACCAGGGCGAGGTCACACCGGAACAATTGGCGGCTTTAGAAAACAAAAAAAAGCCGGAATCATGAGCCAACAAGCAAAATGATCTGGTTTTTGGGTAATCAAATTGGAGCGTTGTGGCAATTGCCGCACAGCGAAGCTAAAAACAACGAACTCAACGTAATGTTTGCTGTTTTTGTAAAGTTTGACAATACATACAGGCTGCAAGATGATGAACCAAAAAGATAAAGAATTTCTGAAAATAAATGACATGCTGGTGAAGCTTTGGTGTAATACCAATCCCAAAAAGTTG
>PMDM01000166.1 GCA_003155565.1 Methylococcaceae bacterium
TCATATTTTGAATTGTCCAACCAGCCACAACCTAATACACGCCTTATTTAACCTGGTCGTTGATGACTATCTTGTACGGATGGCTGTCTGCAAGATTCGCCTGTTCAATAACCCCAATCAAATCGCCCGGTTGCGGCATGGCACTACCGGATTTGGAGATTCGCGCCAGCAGCCTGACCTGTTTGAAACTGGATAATTTCATGTTGGGCAGCATCGACTCTGCATCAGTAAGACTTACAGACAAGGGCAATTCACGCGCCTGTTTACGAATAATCGCCAACGGCATCTTGGGGCCGGATAATGCTTGGGCATAGATAAAAACAGTGTCTTCTGGATTAACCGTTGGCTGTAACTCTTTGCCCAAACTAACCTGAACATCAACAGAAACCCCGGGGGATGCAGCAGACTGCACAGATGTCGCTGGCGCGGCATTAGTCAACTCGCCTTCTGTATTTGTAATTATCTCATGGATTTGTTGTTTATCAGGAGATTCTGCGGGTAATAACGCTTCTAATTTTCGCAAAAACCCTATCGCACTTTTTTTGTCGCCTTGCTGGCCGCTTGCCATAGCGGACAACCACAATCCGTTCAAATTATCAGGCTCTAATGCCAATGCTTTCTTAACCATCTCATCAGGCTTTCCAGTCCAGTTATTGTCGTTGGATAATGCGAGAACTTCCGCGTAAGGTAGCATAACCTCGGCTTTATCGCCCACCAGTTGATAGGCATGGGCAAATGCGTTAATTGCCTCTGGATATTTCTCTAGCACCTTGTAGGAACGCCCTAACATCAACCATCCTTTAAGGTTATTCGGCTCTGCTTTCAATTTCTCGGCCAAACCAACCACCATTTTATTGATGGCTTCAGGGCTAGGCACTCCTGAATCTGCTTGGTTAAGTTCATTGCTGTGGCTTATGGCCTGATAGTTGCCCAATGTCCAATAAAGTGCAGCCGATAAAACAGGTATGGCGACACCTAGCACATAAACCAGCCAACGTCCTTGGTTCTGCATGTTACCGGATGAATTTGCTAACTCAAGATCGTCACTTAAGGCCTGCTCAAGTTCGACAACTTGTTCATTATATTGAACTTGACTAATTCCACCTGATTCTTTATTCGCCTTCAATTCAACCAATCGATCCCGTGCAATCCTGATATTGCGCAGATCCAGATCATCTGGCGTTGAATTGTCACGCTTGCGCCACAAAGGCGGCAGCACAATCAGAAACGCAACCAAGATCATGACACCGGCAACAAGCCAAAATACGCTATTCAAGATTGATCCTCGTTTTCAGCACTGTTTTCCAAGAGGTGACGCATTTTTTCCTGTTTATCCTTATCAAATACCGTTGTTGCAGCATTCTTTTTACGGCGTATAAACCAAAAAATCATTGTAAGCCCAGTTATCAAGAAAGCAATCGGCCCTAACCAAAGCAGGGCAGTTTTTGTTTTTAATGGCGGGTTGTACAAAACAAAGTCGCCGTAGCGGTCGGTCATGAACTGGATAATATCGTCCTTGGATTTTCCTTGTTGTAGCATTTCAAAAACTTGTCGGCGTAAATCGGCTGCAAGTTCGGCATTGGAATCAGCAATAGTTTGATTTTGGCAAACCAGGCAACGTAATTCTGAATTAATCAGTTCATAAGTCTTTTGCTGTTCAGGGTCGGCAAGCTGACGGTAATCGACAGCGAAACCTTGGATAGGGATAATCAGCAATAACACATTTAGCCACAGCTTCATCATGATTCCGCCTGCAATTTAGCAATCAAGGGGAGAAACGTATTTTGCACGTCTTCTTCCGTCACCGGTCCAGTATGTTTATAACGGACTATGCCTTGTTTATCTATCACAAATGTTTCAGGTACTCCATAAACGCCCCAATCTATACCGATCCTTCCATCGCCATCCATAACGCTGTCGTTATAGGGATTACCCAGCGTTTCCAGCCATTTTTTTGCGGCTTCGGGATCATCTTTATAATTCAAGCCAATAATAATAGCTACTTGCTGTTGTGCTAACTGGTTCATTACCGGATGTTCCGCACGGCAAGAAACACACCAGGAGGCCCATACATTAAATAACCAGACTTTACCTTTCAAATCGGCTGGGGATAGTTTCTCGTTTGCCGCATTGAGTTTAGGTGCAGAAAATACCGGTGCAGGTTTGTTTAGCAAAGGCGAAGGAATTTCTCCCGGCTTCCCTTTTAAGCCCAACGCCAAAAAAACAGCCAGGACGATAAACAATATCAGTGGGATGATGTACTTAAGCATTAGGGTCTTTTAGTTTGACGTACGTATTAGAACCACCGGTATCGCTATTTTTTCTATCTTCTAATTCTATGTAATTCAGCGATCTAATTTATTTGCCCAACTTAGAAAAACCAAAATTTCGAGGATCAAATGAACTATTTATGAGATTAATGCAACTACCAACGCCACCTAGATTTGCCCAACCGTCTTCCTCAGATGCTGATTTAATTGCCTCAATAATTAATTTTTTTAATTCAGGATCAGCTAATGATTCGATGATTTTAGGAATCAAATTATTTTTTTCAGGTAAAGCTAAATCATTATCTTTAATTGGCGATTTGATTTCTGTAAGCAAATTCATTGTTTCTTCATCAACCATAATTGTTTCAGTAAAAATAAATTTGTTACATGCCGCCCGAAATGCTTCTGGTGTATTTCGTTTACCTATTCCAATTACTTCAAGACCCTCCTCTCTTAAACGAGTTGCTAGTTTAGTAAAGTCACTATCGCTTGAAACCAGAAAAAAACCATTAAATTTGCCCGTATAAAGCAAGTCCATTGCATCAATAATTAAAGCAGAATCAGTCGCATTTTTTCCCGAAGTATAACCAAACTGTTGTATCGGTTGAATAGCATGTTTATTAAGAACATTTTTCCAGCTACTTAATTGTGTGTTCGTCCAGTCCCCATAACAACGCCTTGAAGTTGCATCCCCATACCTTGCCGCTTCAGTGAGTATGGCTTCTATAGCCTTAGCTTGTGCATTGTCGGCATCAATTAATAAAGCAAACCTTTTAATTTCAGTAATGTTCATGGTTTGATTGGTTCTTTTTTAGCACTTCTATAACGCTTATCGCAAGTGGCACATAATCCACCGATTGCCATGAACACGGCACCTAGCCATATCCAGCGGATAAAGGCTTTGTAATAAATCCTTAGGCTCCATGCGCCTTCCTCGCCCAGGGGTTCGCCAATGGCAACGAACAGATCCCTGAATAAACCGGCATCAATAGCGGCCTCGGTCATGGGCATTTTTTGTACTTGGTATTCTCTTTTTTGTGGTTCAAGAGTGACATCCGCACTGCCTTCATGGCTCACGGTTATCAAACCCTGTTGTGCAATGTAATTAGGGCCTTGGGCTTGTTTGATACCTTGGAATTTAAATTGATAGCCGGACATGTCGAGCGTTTCGCCAGGAGCCATGCGTATATCTTTCTCGACGCTATAGACAGAGGTCAGGGTAATGCCGACCACAAAGACGGCAATGCCAAGATGGGCAATCGTCATGCCATAAAAACCAGCAGGTATTTTTGCCAGACGTTCCCATGAAAAACCTTTCTCACCCATTCGGTCAATGAAAGAAAGCACTGTCATTGCCACCGTCCATAAGGCCAATGTTAATCCCAGCGCAGCAGCCCATGAATAAAATGGCATAAGTAGCGGCAGTAGCATCCCGCCTATAACACAAGCCATAATCATCCAACGCACGCGGGAGGCAAGATCACCCAGACTATCCCGCTTCCAACGTAATAACATCCCCCCACCCACGGCAATCGCCAACGGTGCCATTAAAGGTATAAATACCGCATTAAAATACGGAGGGCCGACTGAAATCTTACCCAAGCCCAGCGCATCAACCACTAAAGGATAAAGCGTACCCAGCAAAATGCTGGCGGCAGTCACGACCAGTAAGGCATTATTAATCAAAATGACCGATTCTCTCGACACCGGTTCAAAGGTCGCGCTAGATTTCACTGCCGGTGCCCTTACTGCATACAGCAGCAAGGAACCACCGACCACAATTGCCAGAAAAATCAGGATAAACAGACCCCTGGCCGGATCACTGGCGAAGGCATGGACTGAGGTCAACACGCCCGAACGCACCAGAAACGTACCCAACAGGCTTAATGAAAAGGCAAAAATCGCCAACAAAACCGTCCAGGTCTTGAATACGCCACGCTTTTCAGTCGCCGCTAAGGAATGGATCAATGCTGTACCGACCAGCCAAGGCATGAATGAGGCGTTTTCCACTGGATCCCAAAACCACCAACCGCCCCAACCTAATTCGTAATATGCCCACCAACTGCCCAGGGCGATGCCTATTGTCAGAAACATCCAGGCGACGGTTGTCCACGGCCTGGACCAGCGTGCCCAGGCCGCATCAAGTCGGCCTTGCATTAAAGCCGCAATAGCGAAAGCAAAGGCTACAGAAAAACCAACATAACCCATATAAAGCATGGGTGGGTGTATCGCAAGACCTGGATCTTGCAACAAAGGATTCAAATCGCGCCCCTCAAGGGGAGCTGGAAACAGGCGTTCAAACGGGTTTGAGGTCAATAACAGGAACAGGAGGAAACCGATGGAGATCATACCCATCACGCCTAACACCCTGGCAACCGTAGCGTCTGGAATAGCGCGGCTAAATCTCGCCACCAAAGCCGTCCAACAACACAACACTAAAGCCCAGAGCAATAAGGAACCTTCATGTGCACCCCAAACGCCTGAAACCAAATACAATATCGGTAAGGCAGTATTCGAATTCATCGCCGCATATTTCACTGAGAAATCATGCGTTAAAAAGCTGTAAGTCAAACAACCGTAAGCTATCGCTACGAATAGTAATTGGGCAAAGGCCGTAGGTCTGGCTACCGCAATCCAGCCGGATGTGGATCGTGTAGCACCGACGATAGGTACAATAGCCAAGATAAAGGCCATGCACAAGGCGAGTATCAATGAGAAATGCCCAATCTCAGGAATCATGGTTTTTGACCTGATGTAGGAGTCACCTGTTTTTTCAAAGTCGCCTTAACTTCCGGCGGCATATAGTTCTCATCATGCTTGGCCAGCACTTCTTCAGCAATAAATACACCCTGCGCATTTAATTTGCCATGAGCGACTATGCCTTGCCCTTCCCTAAATAAGTCCGGCAGGATGCCTGTGTATTCGACGGTCACCTCTTTGTTGAAATCGGTCAGCCTGAAACGCACCATCATTCCTTTATCTGGCCTTTCTACCGAGCCTTTGATGACCATGCCACCCAGACGAAACAATGCGTCTTTGGGCGCTTTGCCTTCCACCACATCGGTAGGGGGGAAAAAGTACATTAAATTATCATTGAATGATTTAAGCGCAAACGCTGTGGCTATGCTTGCGCCAAGCACCATCAGGCCAATAAGGATCAATCGCTGTTTTCTTGCGGGTTTCATAAGTCTTGCCGTTTTTGCTTGAGCGCTTGTTGTCTTAAAAAACTTTTACGCTGGATGATGGGGATAACAACATTGGCAACCAATACAACCAAGGCTATTCCATAAGATGTCCAAACATAAAAACCGTAACCTCCCATCGCCAGAAATTCCTGTAGGCTCATAGTCTGCCCTCGTCAGTAGCTTTCACTTTTACCCATTGGGAATTACGCTCCCGTTGCAGTAACTCGACCCGGGTGCGCAGTATCAGGGCAATCAGATAATAAACCTTGAACGACAAGGCCATTAGCAACAAAGGCGTTAGCATACTGACATGAATCGACGGCTTGTCCATTTTAGCCACTGTAGGCCCTTGATGCAGGGTGTTCCACCATTCAACGGAATAATGGATAATCGGTATATTGACCACGCCCACCAAAGCCAGAATAGCGACGGCCTTAGATGCAGTGCGCTTGTCATCAATAGCGCCATACAAACCAATCACACCCAGGTACAAAAACAGCAAGATCAATTCCGAGGTTAACCGCGCATCCCATACCCACCAGGTACCCCACATCGGCTTGCCCCATAAAGACCCAGTCACCAATGCGATAAACGTAAAACTGGCACCAACGGATGCGCTGCTAATCATGACAACTTCAGCCAGCTTAATACGCCAAATCAAGCCGATTGCCCCGGCAATCGCCATCACAACATAGATAAATAAGGACATCCAAGCGCTAGGGACGTGAATATAAATAATCCGGTAACTATCGCCTTGTTGATAATCCGGCGGTGCAAGATACAAGCCGCCGTAAAGGCCTGTTGCAGTTAGCAATAGAAAAATAATGACAAGCCACGGCATTAATCGCTCGGTAAAAGCGTAAAAATGGGGCGGGGAGGCCATACGATGGAAAAATCGGACGACCGGATCTGGAACTAAAAACATAAGGTGTTAACTCAAAGACGGTGATTCAAGATGAGAAGGTTAAATAGCAAACCATACCGTTAATGGCTTGTTATTAGTTTTTTAAATTTTGCAATAGGAGGGTATCCAGCTACGTTCAACCATATAATGGGGCACTTCATTAAAATCAAAATCCTCACCGTCTTTAATCATTTGCTTGACATCGAATAACTGCCCGACTTCAGGAATATCATTAAAAAACATCGTGTAAAAAGGCTTAACCAGTAATTTTGAAATCTTCGTTCCTATCGGGCCGATAAAGTTCCTGCGTTGTCCAACATGTGCGACTTCATCAATGGTAATTTCGTCCAGCAACTCTTTTAAACGAACACATACTTCCGGCTCGTCCGCTAGGAGGTCGTCAAACAGTCTATGCAGGCAAAAATAATAGGTGACACCCATCAATTCCGTGACAAAAGCCGGCGTGTCCATTAAAAAACCGGGGAATTTAGGGAACTGCTCGTATATCCATTCTTTAACAGGACTTAAAGGCACCCATTCAACCTTATCCAAACCGCAAGTACGCAGCATTTCATCGAATAAGCGCCAATGACAAAATTCTTCTGCCAAATGTACGCGACTAATCTTGTCTTCCAAGCTATGGGAGTTAGCCATATCTGGGACGACATCCCAGGCACCTTTAATGCCTACCCATTCGTGCCTGGCAAATTTGTACATGCCCGTCAACATTAATGTCATCCGATCCAAGCTTTTAGGATCATCCTTCATTTCAATGTAATTGCGGTAAAACGCTTCTGGGTCGGCCAGTGGCGTGCGTAATTTAACTGGGTTATCTTTAAAATATTTAAGACGTGCCCGCTTTTTAGCTAAATCTTTTTCTGCCTCAAACAATTCGCCGCCGTGTTGCTGAGTAAACTGCCAATAATCTTCAAAATTTTCTTTTCTTTGCTGTTCAGTAGCTGGGGTAAAAACGGAAAGATATTTGGCTGAATTCATAATACTTAACTCTCTGTACTTTGTTTGATTATTTGGTCATTTTACGGGATATTATGAATTTATACTCATTTTTAATGCGGCTGCCGTCGGCCATGGCGCTAACACCAATGCCATCAACAACATTGAAATCAGAATATTAATCTGTGCAGTTACAGGTAAACCGCTGCTTGCCATCTCGACGGCGTTGCTGGCAAAAATCAACACTGGCACGTATAGCGGTAACACCAGCAAGGATAAAATCATGCCGCCACGGCGTAATCCAACTGTCAAGGCCACCCCAACTGCACCAATCAAGCTTAATATCGGTGTACCCAAGAGCAATGTTAACAGCAGAATGCTTAAGGATTGGTTAGGCATTCCTAAAAAAACCGCCAACAAGGGGGCAACAATTAGCAACGGCAATCCTGTCGTCAGCCAGTGTGCCGTTATTTTGCCTAATACCAGGATTGATGTCGGATACGGACTTAGCAAAATCTGCTCCAGAGAACCATCGTCAAAATCAGATCGGAATAAACTATCCAAAGACAGCATGGTGGCCAGTAAAGCTGATACCCAGATGATCCCAGGCGCAATCGCTTGCAATAATTTTGGCTGCGCACCTATCCCTAACGGGAACAAGGTGATGACTAAAATAAAAAACAGCACCGGATTGGCAACTTCCGAACGTCGGCGCATGGCTAATACCAAGTCCCGGCGAACAATCGCGGCAAACGCATCAAACATAGCCATCAGGATAACCTTATGCGTTGCACATCAACACCTTGCAAATTAACATCATGGTGCGATGTCATGACGATCATGCCACCATTGGCACAATGTTCAGCCATTAACGATTCAATAAGTTCGATACCCTGCTTGTCCAGCGAAGTGAAAGGCTCATCCAATATCCACAAGACGTTATGGGTTATTAACAATCTTGCTAATGATAAACGCCGTTTTTGCCCGGCTGACAGGGCTTGGATTAAGGTGTCTTCATAGCCCGATAGCTGCACTTTATCCAAGGCTTTTTGTATGGTTAACTTACCGGGCTGACCTAATGCCAGCGATAGTTTCAGGTTTTCCAGCACCGTCAATTCTTTTTTTATACCGTCCAAATGCCCGACATAAGCCATATCCGAATAATACTGGCTTTGCGGAATTTCTTCTCCGCACCACCTTACGGCTCCGGTATCAGGTTCACGAAAACCACAAATGATACGTAATAGTGAGGTCTTACCGCTGCCGTTATTGCCTTCTAGCAATAAAACCTGTCCTGGATGGACAGTAAAACCAAGGCCTGTAAATAATTCCCTGTCGTCGCGAGTGCAACTTAAGTTTTCGCCCTGAAGCTGGTGTGTTGAGTTGGATTGCATCTGTTAGATAGTTTTTGAGCGTTGCCTGACAGCTTCGTAAAGAAAAACACCCGTGGCAACCGATAAATTAAGGCTTTCTACTTTACCTAGCATCGGCAACTTAATCAACAGGTCACAATTCTCTTTGGTCAGCCGCCTAAGCCCCTTACCTTCCGCACCGATAACCAACGCCATAGGCACGGTTAAATCAGTTTGATAAGCGGTTTGCCCTGCTTCACCATCCGCGCCCATAATCCAAATACCCTCACCCTTAAGCCAACGCAGTGTTCTCGATAAGTTGGTCACTTGATAAACCGGCACAGTTTCTGCCGCACCGCTGGCGACTTTGCACACCGTTGGTGTAATACCAGCGGCATTATCCTTAGTAATAATAATACCTTGTACGCCTGTTGCATCGGCAGTCCGCAAACAGGCACCGAAATTATGGGGATCTTGCACGTTATCCAGCACCAGCAATAGTGCCGTGGTAGTCAGGTTTTCCACCATCGTCTTTAAATCGCTTTCAGTTTGCTCACCTGGCATTTCGATTTCCATCACTATGCCTTGGTGATTATTGCCGTCAGCCAAACGGTCCAGTTTTTTCCTATCCGTTTTTTCCGGCTCAATCCCCAACGCCGCGAGGTCGTCAATGATTGTACTCAGACGCTTATCCAAACGCTGTGCATCAATCCAAACCCGAATGATTTTACTCGGCGAATAATCAATCGCCGCCTGTACCGAATGTAAGCCAAATAATTTGTTTGATCTCATCAAAATTTAAATTTATAAATTTTTTATAAAAAACACTGTAGGGCGGGTCGAGACCCGCCTTTAGATTGAAACCATCAATCCAAATCCAAATCATCTAAATCAAGTGGTGCAGCCCAATTTTTTGGATAATGTTCCAACCGTACAAATCGATGAAAACTCGAATACGGCCAATCGGAAACCCGTCCAACCAAGCCATGTTTGACAGGATTATAATGGATATAATCCAGATGCCGATCAAAATCGCTCTGATCGCGGATGGCATGTTCCCAAAAACGACGCTGCCAAATACCCCGTTCAGACTTTACCTGCCTTCTCGTTGATATCCGTTCTCCTGGTTCGATAGCCCTCGAAAAAGCCGATTTAATCAAACGCCAACGAATTGAAAAATCACAGTCATCACGTGGCAATGTCCACAAACAATGCAAATGGTCAGGAAGGATAACAATCGCTTCAACATGGAATGGGCGTTGTTGTTTGATGGTGCGGAAAGCGTTGCGTAATGGCTCGATATGCTCAACCAGTAATCGCCGTCGCCTTTCCAGCAAATTAACGGTGAAAAAATAGGTGCCGCCTGGAATATAGGCGCGGATATAGTTTGGCATATTGGGAATTGTAACAAATCCATTTGATTTCCCGAAAACGGTTTACGGCAAGTTAAAACAATCCTGTTATAAATTGAATGATTGGTGCGATTGACCATGTAAGGCGGGTCTCGACCCGCCCTACAAAATTACCCGACGTACGAGGTAGACCCTCCTTACAGTGTTATTTGGCATTCGCCGTACGAGGTGACACTATTATTAATCCCGATTTACCGACCCATGTGCAAGTGTGCGAACCATTGCAGTTCGCACGCTTGTAACTCACAAGCAGGTTATGAGATTAAGGTTACAGCTACTACGGCTGTATTTTGCGTTCCCAGATGAATGGACCGAACGCATTGGCGCTGCCGGGTACGTTGACGCTCGTATTGATAGAGAGTTTCAGCCACTCAAGCGGGAAGGTACTGCCGTGCACGACTATTCGATGAAAGTTATTCAAATCGTAGTTGGTAAATGGCAGATTCGTGCTTTGAATCGTATAAGCGTCATCGGCACAAGCAGTTTCAGTTGCGCCTGATTCGATCACACAGGCCACATTCGCCTTGAGCGGGTTGTCAGAACGGTATTTATGCGAGTCGCCATTGATTAGCAGCACGGGCTTGCCGAAGGCTTTGGTTTTAACCGCGATTTTGTCAATGAAGGATTTTTTGTACTCGGCGATATGGGTTGACGGTTTGCCATCAAGATCCCACATATCGGCTTGTTCTTGGATGACCATGGCTTTGGCGTCTAAAACTTTTGCAACAAAGTAAGCATAGTCGAGCCAGCGCTGGTCGGCAGCGGTTCTCTCTGCTATCTCGGTAGTCTGCGCCAGGCTTATAGTGGGCGTGCCATACCAGATGTCGTTGTCGTTATTTGAACCGCCTGGAATGTTCACCGTCACAAACAGCACTCTGGATTGCATCCACATTACGTTTTCGACATATTTTCTGTCGCTTTTGTTAGCGGGTAAAGTCGGTACTTGCGCTTGTGACAACACCAGTTTGCTATCGCCGAGCGTGTGACCCGGATTTGAAAAGAAGATAGAACGAACCAGATCCAAGTTTGCGATAGGGTCGCCGCTCGCATAGTCAATCGGAAATCCGTTCGCGTCAAGCTTGTAATCAATAACGCCTGTGGCCGCATTGTACAAACCACCGCCTTCACCGGTTTTGTGGCAATCGGACCATTCATTGTCGCCGGGCGTGTACACTAGCGGATCAAAGAAGCCCGTCATCGGGTCGTTCCACAAGCCGAAGACAGTCTGGTCATACGCTTCAGTACAGAACGATTTGCCGGAGTGGATGTCGCCCACATGGAGTACCAGCGAGACATCAAGATCGGCATTGATCGAGTCGATGAAAGCAGGAGTTGCCAACACTTCGAGGTTGTCTGTTGGATTAAGTCCATAGGGGGAATCGCCAAACACCGCGATACTTTTCACAGTCAGCGGCATGATCTCGGATGTTGGCGCCGCAAAGGCCCCTGTGGCGGTCGCAAGCATGCTAGCGCCAATTAACAGTTTTTTTGTTATTTTATTATGCATAGATAACTCTTTCAAATAATTGCTAATGAGAAATGAACGATAAGACGTTGATTTTGATTGGCTTGAATTCAACTGGTAAGTGCTCGTTAAAAAACCTGCGCCAACTTGTACATCGCCTGACTGTCCTTCGATGCGGCCTGTGCTATCGATTGACCCCTGATTGCCTTGTTCAGCCAGAATCTGTTCGAAGCTATAAGCCTTTCTCATTCTAATTAACAATTGTTTCAAATATGTTACTTCTAAGAAAATTTTGGGGAAGTAAAAATCAACAGGGGCAGAAAACGATACTGACTCCTTTAAAAATTATAACAATTCATATGCTTAGACAACCATCACCTGGGTCTCGCCAGTGCGGCAGGTTGGAGTGAGGAACGAACCCCAACGAGAATGACGCGTTAATTTAATTATGTTGGGATTCATAAGATCATCCCAACCCACGAGATGGAAATCTTCGAAGAGTATCAGCACAACAAACTTCGTTTATGGCGGATTGCCTCGCGGCGAATCCGCCTTGTATGATCAAATTTAA
>PMDM01000302.1 GCA_003155565.1 Methylococcaceae bacterium
GCGGGACTGGTCAGCTTTGTCCCCTACCTTGGCGCTATCGTTGGCATCGTTGTCGCTTGCATTGCCGCCCTGGTGCAATTTCAAGAATTATCCCAGTTAGTCCCTGTCGCCGTGGTTTTTTTGATTGGTCAATCTTTGGAAGGTACGGTACTAACCCCAAAACTGGTCGGTGACAAAATCGGCTTACATCCTGTTGCAGTCATTTTTTCCGTGATGGCTGGTGGTCAGCTATTCGGATTTTTGGGGATTTTACTCGCCCTGCCCATTGCGTCTATCATTATGGTATTTCTACGGCATGTACATGATATATATAGGGATAGTGAGTTTTATGGGAAGGGTGATGTCGAATGACAGCAAGCAATTTAACGAAAAATCACAGTAGAGCCATAGGATGTACCAAGTCTTTATGGTGGAGATAAGATGCCGATAAAGACTAACAAATTAGTAATTATCAGTAATCGCGCAGAACAGGGTCGCTTTGATTTAGAATCGGTTAGCTCCAAGTGAAGCTAACCGATTTTCTACAACAAATTTTACTTAGCTAAAATTTTGGTTTGATTAGCCAGCATTTTTTCTTGGTTAGCTAATATTAGCTTTTGGTTACCCTTTAATTCCTCTTGATTTTTTTTCATTTCTTCTTGGTTTTTAAGGATTACTTTTTGGTTTTCAAGCATCGTTTTTTGATTTGAAAGTATTTGATCAGTTGTCATAGCAACATACCCCTTTCATAGTCGTGAAGTAGTAAAATTTAACAGCGGAAAAATAGCTCCTTGGGGGCTGTCCGTTAAATTAAAAATCCTTACTCATTCATACCACTTATAGCCCGAACCTGTCTCCGCTACTTGCGTTTAATGAGTCACGTACCCAATCTCAACAGCGAATTTTGAAGCTGTCCAGAAAATCTTATTTTTTAGGTTATCAAGCGCCTAACTCAATAAACACCCCTCAGGCGCTTGTTCTTTGCACCCAATTGTTGGACTATCATAAAACCAGAATTGTTCAATTTTTTTAAAAATAAGCCCAAGAGAACGCTATTGAACACGGTGGCGGCTAATAAATTTTGCGCCGCAAGTTATGTAAGGCTTTTCCCAGCGTTTACCCTCCGTCTCCGATGTTCTCCCACATATACATACCGGACTCATGCAATTCCAGTTCTCGTAATTGCTGGGTCGCGGCTAGGTGTTTTGCACGCAACTCATCGAGTTCCTGGGCGAACTTTTTTGCCGTCGCTGCCGCTGCATCCTGCTTCGCAGCTAGTACGGCTATTTGTATGCTCCATTCTTTAAGTCGATTCGTTAATGTTTGGATTTCTTCGTCTGTTACTTTCATGGCTCATCCCTCCGGGAAAAATTGGCTAAACTGTTTACTAATCTGATACGATCAATAATAAGCATCTCTCAGCCAAAAATACTTTCAAGTCACTATGAGGCTTCAGAGCTTAGGTGTAATTTACTCGTGTTGCCTGCTTTTATGCAATGACAGATTACGGGCATTTCATGCCAAAAATGATCTAATATTCAATTATCGGGAAGCAGAGAAGGAGCAAGTTTTTTTGGATTAAAGCAAATAGTCGGGTAGGTTGGGTTAACCGCTTCGCCTAAAGCGCCTACTGTTGGTATTGTTAACCCAACAAAGCTAAGCTAAGCTAAAAATGTTGGGTTGCCAAAAAGCAGGCAACCCAACCTACTAAAAAACCAGCAATAATCGTTATAAAATGCTCACCATCAACAACCTAGAACCCCAAATCAAAACCCTCCCCCCCAGTCTCCAAGCCCCTATCAAATCCAGCCTGGATCACTGGCTATCCCTGCTCAATCAAAATAATCTGACCCTCAACCCAACCGATAAGCTACTCCAGTCCATCCCCAAAGTCTGGTGTTCCAGCGAATTCGTTACTGAAAGTTGCACCCGTAAACCCGAATTGTTGGTTGATCTGGTCAATTCCGGCGACTTGGATAGCTTTTATTCTGAACAGACCTATCAAACCAAGCTGGCAAATCTGGAAATAGCTGACGAAATCGAATTAATGACCAAACTGCGCCAATTCCGTTGCCGGGAAATGGTCAGGATTGCCTGGCGGGATCTGGCGGGCTGGGCGGATTTGGCCGAAACGTTGATGGATTTATCGCTGCTTGCCGATGCCTGTATTCAATATGCCCTGGCTTTTCTCAACCAGCAAGCCTGCGAACTACGCGGCACACCTATGCTTGCCGATGGCAACCCGCAGCAAATCGTGGTGTTGGGCATGGGGAAACTGGGCGCTTACGAATTGAATTATTCCTCCGACATCGACCTGATTTTTGCTTATCCTGAGGAAGGGGAATTGCCTGACCGAAAGTCCACCAGCTACGGCGAGTTTTTTACCCGACTGTGCCAAAAACTGGTCAAGGTGTTGGATGACATCACCGTGGATGGTTTTGTGTTTCGGACGGATATACGCCTTAGGCCTTTTGGCGACAGCGGCGCGGTGATCATGACCTTTGATGGCATGGAAAATTATTACCTCACCCAAGCCAGGGAGTGGGAACGCTATGCCATGATTAAAGCGCGGCAAGTCGCGGGCGATTTCAGGATGGGCGCACAGCTCATGGCTATGCTGAAACCCTTTGTATATCGCCGTTACCTGGATTACGGCGCGTTTGAGGAATTACGAGGCTTAAAATTACAAATCACCCAGGAATTGAAACGCAAGGATCGCATGGAAAATATCAAGCTGGGGCCAGGCGGTATCCGCGAGATTGAGTTCATCGGGCAAGCTTTTCAGCTCATACGCGGCGGTCATGAAAAAACCTTGCAAACGCGCGGAATCCTGGATGTATTGAGTATTCTAAGTAGGTTGAAACTACTCCCGCAAGTGGACGCAGACCAACTAAGCCATTCGTATCGCTTTCTGCGCCGGGTAGAAAACCATATCCAGCAATATCAGGACAGGCAAACCCACGATTTACCAACTTCGGAACAGGCTAGGCTGATACTCGCCTATTCCTTGGACTTTGAAGATTGGTACAGCTTTAAATCCGAACTGGATAGTGTCAGGGCGGTTGTGCAGTCCGTTTTTGACCAAGTTTTCGCCGTATCAAAGCAACAAAATAAGGACGAGATGAGCCAAAAAATCTGGTCTTGTGTTGCCGACGACGAGGAATTGCTGGGTTTGTTGGAAAGTTACGGTTTCCGGCACACCGACGGAACCTTGAAAGCAATCAAGGATTTCAAACTGTCGACCGCCCTTCGGCGAATGACGACGAAAGGCGCCGGCATCGTTGACCGTTTGATGCCGCAACTCATTGAATCGGCGCAACTGGTCGATAATCCCGATGAAACCTTAGTTCGGCTGGTCAAGCTGTTTGAGGCGGTTGCGGGCAGGAATGTTTATCTGGCCTTGTTATCGGAAAATCCAGGCGCTCTTATTCAATTGATCCGCCTTGCTTCTGCCAGTACCTGGATTTGTGACTATCTGGCGTTGTATCCGGTGTTGTTTGATGAATTGCTGGATACCCGCACCTTATATGAGCCGTTGAAACGGGGCGACCTCAATCAACAACTGAAAGCATTGCTTGCTGCCATCGACATCGATGACCTGGAAGCGGTGATGATAGCCCTGCGGCAATTTAAGCATCTCAATATTCTGAGGGTAGCAGCGGCAGATATTATGGGTGCAATCCCCATCATGGTGGTCAGCGATTATTTGACCTACATCGCTGAGTGCATTGTTGAGAATGTCATCGAACGCACTTGGTTAATGTTAACCGAAAAACACGGCTTTCCACCCGGCACAAACAACGATAACATCAATTTTGCCGTAATCGGCTTCGGCAAGCTGGGCGGGATAGAATTAGGCTATGGCTCTGACCTCGACCTTGTGTTTTTATACGATTGTCCTGATGGCAATGCCATGACGACAGGTGAAAGACCACTGTCCTGCTCACAATTTTACGGGCGCTTAGGGTTGAAAATCCGGCATATTCTCGATTCCAAAATGTTATCCGGCATACTTTACGAAGTGGATTTGCGTTTGAGACCCAGCGGCGACTCAGGATTATTGGTGACGCACATCAATACGCATGAAGATTACCTGAAAAATCAGGCGTGGACGTGGGAACATCAGGCTTTAGTCAGAGGTCGCTTTATTGCCGGTGACTTGCGCCTAAAAGCCCAATATGAAGCCATTCGCCATAGAATCCTGAGCTTAACCAGGGATGAAATCCAACTGAAAACCGAAGTCCGCGACATGCGCGAAAAAATGCGTACCGCCCACGACACTAAAGAAGCGAACAAATTTGATTTGAAACAAAGCAAAGGCGGTATTGCTGACATTGAGTTTATAGTACAATTTGGGGTTCTGGCTAACGCAGCGACACATGCCGCGTTAACGACTTATACCGATAATGTCAGGCTGCTTGAAGGCTTAGCCCAACAAGGCTTTATCACACAGCCCGAAGTGGCAATTCTGAAAACCGCCTACTGCGCTTATCGTGACACTGGTCACAAGCAAGTGCTTCAAGGTGATAAAGCAATCATTGATGAGAGTGAGGTTGGGGGGTTGAAAAAGCAGGTTGTAGACATTTGGCATAAGATCATGGAATTGTGATAATTGAAATAATTGTGAAATATATAAAGGGTTGGTGAAGTATGATGACGATGGACGATAGAGATGGATTTATCTGGCTGGATGGGCAATGGGTTGCATGGCGGGATGCCAAAGTCCATGTGTTGACACATACTTTGCATTACGGTTGCGGCGTGTTTGAAGGCTTGCGGGCTTATCACACCGACAAGGGCCCGGCGATTTTCAAGATGCGCGAGCATACCGACCGGCTGTTCCGTTCCGCCCACATCATGAACATGCCGATGCCTTTCAGCAAGGACGAAATCGACGAAGCGCAAAAGCAAGCCATCGTTAAAAATAAGCTGGATAGCGCTTACATCCGGACCATGTGCTTTTATGGCTCGGAAGGCATGGGTTTGCGGGCGGATAACCTGAAAGTCCACGTCATGGTTGCAGCGTGGACGTGGGGGGCGTACCTCGGTGCGGAAAACATGGAAAAAGGCATCCGTATTCGTACGTCGTCGTACACTCGTAACCATGTCAACAGTACGATGAACAAAGCCAAGGCCAACGGCAATTATATCAACTCCATCCTGGCTTTGCAGGAAGCCTTATCGACTGGCTATGATGAAGCCTTGTTGCTTGACCACGAAGGCTTTGCTGCTGAAGGCAGCGGCGAAAACTTGTTTATCGTCCGTAACGGCAAACTGTACACGCCGGAAACTACTTCGGCCTTGGAAGGTATTACCCGCGACACACTAATTACAATCGCTGAAGAACAAGGCTTGTCGGTTTCGGTTAAACGCCTGACCCGCGATGAAGTTTATGTCGCCGATGAGGCGTTCTTTACCGGCTCAGCTGCGGAAGTCACGCCGATTAGGGAGTACGACAACCGTAAGATTGGCAACGGTGGCCGTGGCCCGATTACGGAAAAACTACAGGCTTTATATTTCGACTACGTGCAAGGCCGGCAGGCAGATCATGCCGATTGGTTAACCTACGTCGCCTGATTGCTTGACTACGCAAACGCCCGAAAAAATTTTGGTTGTCGGGCCTTCTTGGGTGGGCGATATGGTCATGGCGCAAAGTCTGTTCATCTCGTTAAAAAAATCAAATCCAAACGGCCTGATTGACGTGCTGGCACCGGCTTGGTCTTTGCCTTTGCTAGACATGATGCCCGAAGTGTCCAAGGCAATCGTTATGCCTTTGCAACATGGGCAGTTTGGTTTGATGTCGCGAATCAAACTCGGTAGGCAACTGCGTACAAACCACTACGACCAAGCCATCATCCTGCCTAACTCTTGGAAGTCGGCAATCGTCCCCTTTTTTGCCCGCATTCCGCACCGTACCGGATACCGAGGCGAATGGCGCTGGGGATTGCTAAATGATGTAAGAAAGTTGGATAAAAGCATCCTTACCATGACGGTACAGCGTTTTGTTACGCTTGGTTTGCCCAAAAATGCCAAGCAGCCCCCCGATTGCCAACACCCCAGCCTTCCTGCCAACAAAACTGGCCAAGATGCTGTCATCCAGAAATTTAGCTTAATGCTTAGCGAAAGTATTCTTGCCTTATGTCCAGGCGCTGAATTTGGCCCCTCCAAACGCTGGCCGTCAGATT
>PMDM01000351.1 GCA_003155565.1 Methylococcaceae bacterium
GCGTAGATTCCAGCATGGATAAAAGCTCCTGTCACGGTACGCCCTGATTCCTGGATCGAAATCGGTGTGCCTGTCGCATCGGGAGCGATTTGCCTGACAGCATTTGTAAAAGCGACCAGTGTTTTATAATCGCGTGGATTGCCCTTGGGATAAACCTCAATCAAGGCCTGACCTTCCGGTGTAATCCAGTCGCGGCGTAAATCATCGGTGATTGCATCCGTTGTGACGCTTTCGGCGCTCAGGCTTTGCTTGATAGATTCCAGTTTTGATTGCATGACGGTCACGAGGTTGTCGTGCAATTTTTGCAAAAGAATAGGGTCGTGCCGTTCAACAACCGCCTCAATTGCCTTTGCCAGTCTGACAGCCGAGGCTGGTTGATTGGGGACTGAACGCAAATCTTCAACAAGTTTATGTAAAAGGGCAAGAACCTCAGCATCGCTTGGCGGCGTTTGCGGTACGGTCACCGTCAAGGTCGGCGAAAAAATTATACTGGCATCACTGATAAGGTCGAGCTTGGCCTCTTGATCTTCGGGCACGAAACTTCCCAAGCTCATCACATGATCGACCTGCGGCAGTTTTTGAATAATGTCGGCCAGTTCTTGAGCTTCTTTTAAGGAAGGACGCAAAATATCAATCGCGTAGCTATTAAAATCAGGGTCTTTCATTGCATCGAACAGCGTCGAAACAGATTCTGTTTGTGGATCTTTGAGATTTAACGGATCAAAATCAAATCGCACCTGTGTCGCAATCCCAGTTCCGATGAGGGCTATCAATAAACCCATCGCCAAAATTTTAGTCCTATGAGTTTGAATAAAGGCATCGACAGGTGCAGCCCATTTAAAACCGACGGATTCCGATTCCGCAGGTGGACGGGTAAAGGCGAGCAGGGCTGGTAGCAAGGTGATGTTTAAGATAAAGGCGATAATCATACCCGCACCAGCAATTAAGCCAAGCTCGGAAACGCCACGATAAGCTGTGGGAATAAAGGCCATAAAACCAAGCGAAGTCGATCCCGCCGCCATTGTCAGGGGCAAGGCAATGAGACGCGCCGTTCGCGTCATGGCTTTGGCATGGTCAGGTTCCAGATGATGTTGATCGCGATACCGAACTCCGAACTGAATGCCGAAATCGACCGCAATGCCAATAAACATAACCGCAAAGGCAACGGAAATTAGATTCAACGATCCAATGGTCACAAGCGCGAAAGCTGTTGTCGCAATCAGCCCTACAATCAAGGTTAAAAGAATTGGAATCACAATCCGTAAGGATCGTAACGCCAACAACAGAATGACCAGCACCAGAACACCGGACAGAATCGTGGCAAAACCTGTGCCGCTGGCGACGCTGGCAAACTCCTCGTCATTCAGGGCAACAGAACCTGTAAGCCTAACGCGCACCCCATGATCCGGCGTTAAGTGCAAATCTCTTGCTACAGCGCGGAGAGCATTGCTGGAAGCGGCTCCTGGTTCCAAGGCCGTATAGTCCAGAACCAGTTTTGTCAGAATAAATTTGCGCAAATCACGCGGCGATGGCTTTTGCTCTGGCCCCATGCTTTGCCATGCCAAGGGTTTATCCTGCCCAGCCAGATTAGCCTCAACAGTAGCCGCAATGGTGGTAAAAGGCACATCAAGCTGGTTATAATCCGTTTCTCCATGCTCAACACCTTGCAGCATAAGACTGATCATACCGAAGAAACCCCGCAGGGAGGGATCGCTGGCCAAAATACCCAGCATAGGTTGAGCCTGAATCATTTGATCCAGAATAGTGTTGATTTCATCCTTTGACAAAAACAGCAATCCGTTTTTAAGGAAAAAAGGAATCTTGTCAGGCCGAACGACTTGCGAAAAACGGTCTGGCATGGCCTGTAGTTTTAGGGTAAGAGATTCCGCCGCTGTCTCGGCAGTGTCAGGGGTATCGCCGTCAACGACAACAACCAGCAAATCGGATTTTTGCGGAAAACCTTTTTCAACCGCAGCCTCACGTATACGCCAATCAAGATCAGCCGAGATAAGCTGATTAATATCCGTATTAATCTTGAAATGCCCAATAACATACCAGCCCAACCCCAGTGACATAAGAAAGGCAAGCAGCACAAGTGCCAGCGCGAACCGATGGCTAAAATCAGCAAGACGGGCGATGAAGGATGAAAGCAAGGTGAGAACTCCAACTGGGGCAGGGGCAATCTGACATTAAAATGGGGTCGAAAGACGAAATATACTATAGATTCCGTTAAGCTTTTTACTTTAACATAACATGGGCTTGCGGGAGCATTTAAACAGAAACTTGCGGTTTCGGTGCAGGATCTATTGTAACTTTTTATAACCGATTGATATTTGCAAAATATCATTGCCGTTATTGCTCATAAGTGCAAACAAATTTTTTATCACCTAATGTTTTGATCTTTAGCATCCATGACGGACAGTCGATGAAAATATTATGGTGTAGCTTTTAGATTCACCGGACTGATAATTCCTAAAACTTTTCTGGCTTCAGAATCTGTTAAACCTTCTTATTAGCGACAAGGATAGAAGAGGCCGGTTTGCAAGATGTTTCTATGGATGGCTCGGTCATTAGGGTACATGCCTGTGCGGCTGGGGCGGCTAACAGCAGCGCCGAGAATGCAGCACTGGGACGTTCCAAAGGTGGTTTTGGTTGTAAGGCGCACGCACTTTGTGATGTCTTGGGCATGCCGATTAAATTCATCCTGACCGGCGGTCAGGAGGCAGAATGCAAACAAGCGATACCCTTGTTGGGAAACGTCAAGGCCTTGTAGTACGCTAAAACGGCCAAGGGCTACGATACCAACGAGTTGCGGGAGTGGTTAAAAAACCAAGGAATAAAGGCCGTCATCCCGCCAAAATCGAACCGGAAAGAAGTTGTGAGTGTGATTATTGGCATTAATAAGGAGCGGTACGCGGTCGAATGCCTGTTCGGCAAGCTCAAGCACTATCGCAGGATTGCCATGCGTTATGAGAAAAAAGCCATTAATTACATGGGGATGCTGTCATTGCCGCGACACTTTTATGGCTAAGATAAAACGTCAACAAAACCTAGCTCAACTTTGTGCTTTGCTTGCAGCTTATCAACGGTAGATTCAAGCGAGTCAATTTTAAGTTCGTTGACAATGTCCCGCTTCTTTTGTTCTATGAGCAGACTCAATCCGGTAGACCGGGCAGCGGGCTTTGATTCTGAAAGCCTCGAATTGATTTTGTCGATCAAATCACCTGTTGGGTCTTTTTCGCTCATGAGGGAGGCCAGAGGCCATTAAAGGAAAAGTGATTTCGCCTCACTAGCGAGCAGATAGGCGGCTGGTATTGCGGTCTTCGTGTCCTGCGTGGCTAGTGACTGTGAAAGCTCACTTACTTTGAGAATCAGGCGAAGATTTACCGGAACTGTGATGCGGAAGTATAGGACATTTCCACGTCGGAACAAGTAAGGGTTTTTTGCCATGTTGTAGCTCTTTTATGGGCATCATAATGTAGCAATGATGCAGAGCGAAAACAACAATTAAAAATCCTTATTTATCAAGTTGTTAGGCGTTACTATTTGGTACCGAGAAGAGGACTTGAACCTCCACGNNTGTCTACCAATTTCACCATCTCGGCGGAGGGTGCTGTAAGCAAAGTGAGCGCGAAATATACTCGTCAAGCCTGATTTTGTCAATTAGATACATGACACCTATGCGTTTATGTTTGCCCAAGCCTGTCTTTCAATATCACATCTAATTTAGCACCGTAACCTATACTGATGTATATTGCACTCACAGGCTAATATATTGCGAAAACTAAGATAGAAATAGTGACGAATATGGGCTTTTTCACCGCTTAAGTTGTAAGTGACTAAGAATTTGACTGATGACAGGATAACCACACAACCGTACTCGATCCAATGGGTCGTCTTCAATAAATCAGACAATTCCCGCATTTTAGTTCTATTTTCTCATTAAATCCGTTCGCAACACTTTCACCTTGTGTGAATTGGCTAAGTAATAACTCACCAAATTTGGTAACTACATGACATCAAAGTCCAAAAAAGACGCTGCTTTCAGCACAAAAAAAGATCCTTATATTCAGCGTGAAGCAGAAAAATATGAACAGCCGATTGCCAGTCGGGAACATATCCTGCAATTGCTGGAGCACAGCGGAAAACCACTGCGCCGTGCTGAGATAGCGGAGGCGTTCTCGATTACCGAAGAAGATCAGCTTGAAGCCTTACGCCGACGGTTACGGGCGATGGAGCGAGACGGACAGTTATTGTTCAACCGGGTGCAACAATACTGTGTGGTCAATAACAAAGACTTGATAGTTGGCCGCGTCATCGGCCATGCGGATGGTTTTGGCTTTGTTAAGCCGGATGACGGCTCGGACGATTTGTTCTTAACGCCGCGAGAGATGAACCCGTTATTACATAATGACAGGGCGATGGTTCGCATCGTAGGGATAGACAAGAAAGGCCGTAGGGAAGGTGCGGTCGTTGAAATCCTAGAACGGAATACTCATCAGATCGTCGGACGGTTGTATAAGGAAGACGGCTTTACCTATGTCGTACCGGATCAAAAGAATATCGCCCAAACGGTATTGATCCAACAAGGCGGAGCTGGTAAAGCCAAGCAAGGGCAAATCGTGGTCGCGGAAATCGTTGAACAACCGACCAAGCAACGTCAGCCTATAGGCCGTATTATCGAAGTGTTAGGAGACCACCTTGCGCCGGGCATGGAAATTGAGATGGCGATTCGCTCCCATGAATTGCCGCACCAATGGCCTGATGAGCTGTTGCAAGAGATAGAATCGTTGACGGCAGATGTGCCAGAATCCGCAAAGCAAGACCGTACCGATTTGCGGCTTACACCGCTGGTCACGATTGATGGTGAAGACGCACGGGATTTTGATGACGCGGTGTACTGCCAGAAGACCCCCAAGGGCTGGAAGCTGCTGGTTGCCATTGCTGATGTATCGCATTACGTCAAGATCAATACCGCACTGGATAAAGAAGCGCAAAAGCGCAGTACATCAGTGTATTTTCCTGAGCAAGTTATCCCCATGTTGCCGGAAATCCTATCGAATGGCCTGTGTTCGCTGAATCCTGATGTTGACCGCTTGTGCATGGTCTGCGAGCTTTTTATCGACCAGGAAGGTAAAGTCACAAAATCACGGTTTTTTGAAGCGGTCATGCGCTCCCATGCCCGTCTTACCTACACCGAAGTCGCCAAAATACTCGTTGATGGCGATACTGCTTTAATTGCTAAATATATAGCTTTATTGCCCCATCTCAAGCAACTGTATGATTTATATAAAGTCATGCGCGTCAGCCGCGAACAACGTGGTGCGATGGATTTCGATACCCAGGAAACCCGGATCATTTTCGGTGCTGACCGTAAAATAGAAAAAATCGTGCCCACCGTGCGTAACGATGCCCATAAATTAATTGAAGAATTTATGATTACCGCCAATATGGCAGCGGCTAAATTTTTGAACGCCAAAAAAATGCCCAAGCTGCTGCGGGTGCATGACGGCCCTAGTATCGAAAAGCTCATGAACCTGAAGACATTCTTGGGTGAGCTAGGCTTAACACTGGGCGGGGGTGAAAAACCAACGCCACTCGATTACATGTTTTTGATTGAATCCGTTAAAGATAGGGCGGATAGCCATTTAATACAGACCGTTTTGCTGCGTTCAATGTCGCAAGCGGTTTATAGCCC
>PMDM01000137.1 GCA_003155565.1 Methylococcaceae bacterium
GTATTATTTGCTCTTTGTAAGCCTATTCAAGATCTCTTTCAGCCGTTCCAGTTGTTGGGTTAGCACCTGACACTGATTTTCTGCTTGTTCTTTTTCAGATTGTAGTTTTGCGGTTTTTTCCTCAAGGTCGCTATTACAATGGATTAACCTTTCATTTTCAGCTTTTAACGCTTCTATCTGCGCTTCAAGGCCAAAAACCGATATACCCGAACTTTCATCCTTATCAGGCTGGTCTGACTGAAAAATAGCTTGTGTGTTATCAGCCGGATGAGTGATTTCAGCCGATAGGTGAGGCTCTTCAATACCCATTCCACCTTTCAACACAGCAGTGAACCTGTCCTTTAGCAACAAAAACGCTCCTGCCTCGCTCGCTTTGCCGTTAGCACAGACTACAATAATCTGTTTTCCCCTGGGACATTCTTCGATCCGCATCCGTAACGACAACAGTGGTATGTTAACGCTATCATCAAGATGCTGGCTTTCGTAATCGCGCTGCGGACGGACATCCAGTAAAACAGCGCCATTGCTTATCGCATCCGGCATGTCTTCATGGGAGATAAATTGCAGTATTGGCTCTTTTATCTGCGTTAAAAAATGCTTTTTTTCCAATTGAATCAAGCTGACATCAGAAAGCGCAGTTATCGTTTCCTGTGCCGGATAATCAGCAATCAAATACTCTTCGCCGAAACTTTCACCCGCACCTAACCTGGTCTTGCCCCCATCCGCCAACGGTAATCGAGAAAGCAAACATTGTCCTTTTGTTATGACGTAGAAATGATCTACCACACTACCGCCACCAATAATGACATCACCTTGGGCAAAATGAGCGGTTTTCAACGTCATCAGAATTTTCTGTAGACTGGATGGGGGCAGCGATTGAAAAAGTGGCAAGCGCAATAAAGTAGTCATCCAGTCGTCAGATGCCTCATCTGACTCCTCGGTAATCGTATAACTTTGGTCTTCCTGGTAAACGGCGGGGGCTGGATTATTAACGACATCCGCATCTAAGCGGACAATTCGCGCCAACCCATTGGCAACTACGTCAATTTTTCTCGGGATCTGATGCGCCAAAGCAAATTTTGCGGAATCACTTTCTGCCGTAATGACCTCAACGATAAGCCCTTCTGCTTGCAGCGTAACACTGCCATCTAGCAAGTACACCAAATCGGTATTCGTGTCGCCCTTTTTGAATATCACCTCGTCTTGAACTTGCTCCACCGTGATATTCGTGCATAATTCCTTGAATGCTGCACTTGGGAAAGTTGCCAGGGGTATTAATTTACGAAGAATGCGATGTTCTTCTGAATTGATTTGAACAGCCATTGCAGTAACTATATTGGATAAAATTATGATGCCTCGTCAGATTAAGATACTGACCAAGTGTGCCTTGTATTAAACGTTTTTAAACCTATATTGTCTATCACACACGTTTAATAACCCTGGAAAACCCATGATACTTAACACATTAGTAAAGCCACTGATTTTTCTTAGTCTTTTATCTGTTAACCTGTTTTTTAGCGCCGTGTGCCTGGCGATTGGCCTACCCGCTTTTACTGAAACCCAGGCACTGCCTACCTTAGCCCCCATGCTGGAACGTAGTATGCCAGCGGTGGTCAACATCTCTACCTCCACTAATGTTGAGGGCAGGGAAAACCCACTGTTGCAAGATCCTTATTTTCGGCAGTTTTTTAATATCCCAAAACAATCGCGGCAAAAAAATAGCTTAGGCTCTGGGGTTATTATAGACAGTGACAAGGGTTATGTGTTGACCAATAACCATGTTATCGATAAAGCCGATAAAATCATGGTGACGTTAACCGATGGTCGTCAGTTGAACGCGGACTTGGTTGGCACCGACCCTGAAGCCGATGTTGCTATTATTCGTATACCTGCTGACAAATTAACCGAACTCCCAATCGCAGATTCCAGTCATCTACGAGTCGGCGACTTTGTGGTCGCTATCGGCAACCCATTTGGCCTAGGGCAAACGGTAACTTCTGGCATTGTCAGCGCTTTGGGCCGATCGGGATTAGGTATTGAAGGCTACGAAGACTTTATCCAGACAGACGCTTCCATCAACCCCGGCAATTCCGGCGGTGCGTTAGTCAATTTGCGCGGTGAATTTGTCGGTATGAACACCGCCATTTTGGCACCTAGTGGCGGTAACGTCGGCATCGGCTTTGCCATTCCGGCCAATATGGTGATGACCATCAAGGAATCTTTAATCAAACACGGCGAAGTCCGCAGGGGCTTATTGGGTGTCACTACCCAGGATTTAACGCCTGAACTAGTTAAAGCCTTCAATCTGGTCGATATACAAGGCGCAGCTATCAGCCGTATTGAAAATAACTCACCTGCTGAGAAAGCAGGTCTGGCTTTAGGTGATATTGTAGTTTCCGCAAATGGCAAAGCTATCAAAAACAGCCATGAACTTCGCAATATTATCGGTTTGCTGCAAATTGGCGATAAGGTGGACATTGAATACTATCGCGGCGATGAAAAAAAAGAAGCCACCGCCTTCATAGGCAAACAGGAGCGTCCACAACAAGTTGGCGAGAAATTGCATTCCAAATTGCAAGGTACCGTACTCAGCAACACCCAGCGAGATCAAGTTGAGGGGATTGTCATTGAAAAAATCAACACTGCTTCGTATGCCTGGAAAATTGGGTTGCGTCCGGGTGATGTTATTGTGTCGGCAAATCAATATCGGGTGCATAATCTCGATGAACTGAAGCAAGCGATTGATCCAGACTCAGGTTTACTTATTAATATTCAACGAGGACAAGAGGCTTTCCTCGTGATGTTAAATTAAGGAATCTCTGAATAAGTCCTTCGAC
>PMDM01000192.1:0-5187 GCA_003155565.1 Methylococcaceae bacterium
TGACCCCCAGCACACCCGTCGCCCTCGGAGAGTGGCATAATTTGGCGGTGGAGACGAATTTTGCCACACGCCGAATGTCTTTCTTTGTGGACGATGAATGCCTGGGATCTTTGTCTTTCGTTTCTGGCTTCTCGGGTAACTTTGTACGGCGCGGAAGCTTGGTAGTGTATGCCGCGCCAGACACGGCTACCGACCATAAAGCTGGCTATAGGGCGCAATACGATCAATTTAGTATCAAGGTGGTAGCACCGGAGGAATGTAGAGTCCATCATTAGACTTCCACACGGGACGGGTTTTCAAACCCCGTCCCGCTTTCGGAGCAAGGGCGGATTAGCCCGTAGGCTGGGTTGGTAAACCCAGCTATCATCAGATAATGCTGGGTTTCGTACCTCAACCCAGCCTACCCTGGTACAAAAACTACCAATCAAAAATCATTTCTTCGGCTCAAACAAGATATGCGCCATTTTTTTTGCCTTGGTCTTGAGGTAACCGAGATTGTCTTTGTGGGCGACGACTTCGATGGGAATCCGTTTGACTACGTTAATCCCCAATTTTTTTAACGCATCTATTTTTTTGGGGTTGTTGGTGATTAGCTGGATGGACTTAACCTGTAAGCTTTCCAGCATGAGCGCGGCTACACTGTATTCGCGCTCATCGGCTAGATGGCCTAAGTGGATATTGGCATCGACGGTATCGAGTCCTTTATCCTGCAGATTATAGGCTTGCAGCTTTTTCAGTAGGCCAATGCCGCGCCCTTCCTGGCGTAGATAGATCAAAATCCCCGACTGTGCCTCACTAATCATTTCCATCGCCATAGCTAGCTGTTCGCCGCAATCGCAACGCCTTGAACCCAAAACGTCGCCGGTAAAACATTCCGAATGGATACGCACAGGAATGTTTTCCTTATTGGCAACGTCGCCTTTGACCAGGGCGATATGCTCTTTTTTGTCGATGGTGTTGCTGTAAAAGTGCAGGATAAATTCGCCGTGCCGGGTGGGGATGGGCGTTTGTACTAAGTCGTTTAGGTGTGGCTTCACGGAGTTGGCTAGTCTAAGAATTCTCGGCTATTTTACCTAATTAACTAGGTGGCTTGGGCAGTTTTTTGTGTTGGACGCGTGTTTGGTAGTTTTTAATTACACGCTGTTAAATATCCCTCTCCCAGAGGGGGAGGGGTTTCGTTATTTTTTTGCCTCAATCAGTTTGAGTATATCACCACTACGTTCATCAACGCGCACGGTTGAGAAGCCGCAGGCTTTGGCGTTTTTGACTGTATCCCTGTTGATATTGGCGCCAAACAGCTTTACGACCACCGGATTCAGCAAATTCATGGCTCCGGCTATGATGGGCTTTGAGCTTATTACGTGTTCAAGCAGCAAAACCTGACCGCCGGGTTTGCATACTCGATACAGTTCTTTCAGGCCTTTTACTGGCAATGGCACCGAGCAAAACACAAAGGAACATATCACAGTGTCGAAGCTATTGTCGGCATAACATAAAGATTGCACGTCCATCAAGGTCAGTTCTACTTGGATATTCTTCCTGTCCCTGGCCTGTTCGGCTTGTTTCAGCATTGCTGGGCTGAAATCAATCGCTGTAATCCTTGCATCTTTGGGGTAATAATCAAAGTTTTTACCCGTGCCTACACCGACTTCCAGGATGTGATGACCAGTGGCTTTAGCCCACAGCCTTTCCCGCCACGGCCTGAAAAACAAGCCTTCCATCGGTGCTTCAAGAAGGTCAAAAAACGGCGCAATGCGGTCATAGCGTTTTTTTATTATTGTGCTATCAGGCTTCATAAATAGTGTGGAGTTTAATATAATCATCATATTACAACGTCTGCTTGATTTTTATCAATGATATTATCTAACAGGCTATTGAATTAAAATGGTTTTCGGCTGGTTTGCTTATGATGAGTCAGCTTGAACTTTTTACTTCACGCGTATGACTAAATCTTGCGATTTATAATGAAAGGNNACGGCAAACTGTCATTGCCGGACTTGCCAAAAAGCCGTGGGAGCGCCCTATGTTGCAGGGCTATTCGTACCTGCTTCTGCGCTTACCATTACCGGCCATTACAAAGAATATGCCAGTATCGCAGCGAGCGGTAACACTGTATACCGAGGTTTTTGCCCGGAATGTGGGACGTCATTATTCGGACGAAATAGCGCCTTTACCCAGATCAGGCCGGTATCCGCTGTTACGCTTGATGACCCCAGCATTTATAAACCAGAAAAAGATATGTGGGTGGCAGATGCCCAACCTTGGGATGTCATGAATCCTGAGTTACCAAAATTTGCGGGAAATCCCTGGAAATAAGCTATTATTCTTAACATTATTCGACAAGCCGGACACTTTATGCAACCCGAACTCAATACCATCAATATTGCGCCTACTTCAACCCACACCTATTCCGTCATCTGGTTACATGGCTTGGGCGCGGACGGCCACGATTTTGAAAGCATTGTCCCCAGTTTGAATTTAGCGGCTGAAGCCAATATCCACTTTATTTTTCCGAATGCCCCAGTCCAGTCCGTCACCATCAATAACCACATGAAAATGCGGGCTTGGTACGATATTCTGGCCGTGTCTTTGGAAGAGCATACTGTCGATATCGCCGGAATTTATCACTCAGCAGACCTTGTTAATCAACTGATTCAAAAGGAAATTGATAAAGGCATACTGGCGAAAAATATTTTACTGGCCGGATTTTCTCAAGGTGGTGTCATTGCCCTGCATACCGCCCTAAGGTATCCACAGAAATTGGCTGGTATTTTAGCCCTTTCAAGCTATCTGCCAACCATTGGGCAATTAAGCACCGAAGGTTCCAGCGCTGGCAAAACCACCCCTGTGTTTATGGCACATGGCATTCTTGATGCCGTAGTTGCTATTGAGGCAGGGAAATCAACGTTTGATAAGCTATCAACATTGGGATACAGCATCGAATGGCATGATTATTTGATGGAACATTCCGTTTGTGCCGAAGAAATCGGCCACATTTCGGTTTTTATGAATTCAATTTTTGTTTAGCTCATTACCAGGAAAATCCTGAATCAATCTATCCTGGGTTTTCAGCAGCCACCAATGGCAAACCGTTTGCCATTGGTTCACAAAATCAATCATTTCTCAGAAAGAAGGGTTGCTTATTGATTCGGCCTGTTGATGTTTGAACCGTTCGTGCTGAGTGAGTCGAAGCNNATCTTCATAAGGCCGAATCAATAAACATCATCAACACTATCAAAAAACTGTTCGATGCTTACATTTAACCACCCTTTCGTCAAACGACTATTTGACAGTTTCCTGGATCTGGCTCCGATTCTTGCCGTGGTCTTGATTTTTCAGGTTCTGGTTATTCGGCAGCCTGTGCCTGATGTTGCCAGTTTAATTATCGGCACACTGTTTGTTATTCTCGGCCTCACCCTGTTTATCCAGGGACTGGAACAAAGCCTGTTTCCGCTTGGGGAATCAATGGCNNGCCTTGATCGCTGTTGCCGAAAAAGCTGCAAACATAGCCAGTACAGGCAATATTATTGAACAGACTCAAACAGCCAAGGATAGTTATGCACTAGGATTACGCATTACCGTCGCCCTGTCTGTTGGTTTTGCTATTTTAATTGGCGTATTAAGGATAATCCGTGGCTGGCCTGTGTATTATCCAGTTTTCTGCGCATATGGCTGCGTGGCACTCATGACACCCTTTGCGCCTGCGGAGATCATTGGCATAGCGTATGATTCGGGCGGCATCGCCACCTCGACTATTACCGTGCCGTTGGTGACTGCCCTTGGCGTGGGCCTTGCAACCGCCATTAAAGGNNTCATTGACACCGATGATTTTTGTCATGGCTTACGGGATGCTTATATGATTGAATGGATTATCCATTTCGCACTGAGACTCCTGGAAACCTGTAGGGATATTTTGCCTATTGCCGCCGTTATCATTGGTTTTCAGCTATTGGTAATTCGTAGGCCCTTGCCCCATCTCAAAAAAACGCTGATAGGTTTTTTGTATGTTTTACTGGGTATTGCTTTTTTTCTGGAAGGCCTGGATATGGCCTTATTTCCGCTTGGGAGCTTGATGGCATCCCAGTTGACCACGCCGGAATTTTTGGGCATTAATCCGCTAGACCAAGCCGTAACCTGGCAAACTTATTCCTGGGTCTATGGCTTTGCTGCCAGCATCGGTTTTGCCACAGCATTAGCCGAACCTGCTTTACTCGCTGTTGCGATTAGGGCCGAGAAAATTTCCGGCGGCGCTATCCGTCCCTGGGGCTTGCGCATTGCGGTTGCCATCGGTGTTGGTTTTGGCATAGCCCTGGGAACTTTCCGAATTGTTACGGGTACAGAGCTTTATTATTTTATTGTCGCAGGTTACGTTGTCATACTTATACAAACCATCTTTGCGCCTAAAATGATTATAGGCCTGGCTTACGATACCGGCGGGGTAACTACATCAATGGTTACTGTACCGTTGGTCACAGCATTGGGATTGGGGCTAGCCCAAGCCATACCCGGTCGCAACCCTGTACTGGATGGGTTTGGCTTAATTGCCTTTGCCAGCTTATTTCCCATTATTGCCGTGCTGGGCTACGCTCAAATTGCCCATTGGCTGAATAAACAAAATCTTTCATCTAAACCCTGAGGAAAACCATGCACTTCAAATTGATCATTGCCTTTGTCGAAGATGATAAAACCGATTTGGTACTGGATACCGCCCGAGCTAACGGCGCAAAAGGCGCTACTGTGGTCAATAATGCCCGCGGCGAAGGCATCAAACAATCGAAAACCTTTTTTGGCCTGACCCTGGAGACTCAACGTGATGTCCTGTTATTTCTGGTAGAAGAACGTCTCAGTCGACATATTCTGGAAACAATTGCTAAAGCGGCAGAATTTGACAGCAAACCCGGTACGGGGATCGCTTTTCAAATAGATGTTGAAGATGCTATTGGTGTCATGCACCAGGTCGAAGAATTAACCCAAGAACTTGAGGANNAAGGATGTCATGAAAACCGATTTCGGCACAATTGACGGCATTGCTACCGTTGATGAGGCACTGAAAAAAATGAAAACCCTCAAAACAGCGGTACTGGTTGTCAACAAACGCCACGAGGATGATGAATACGGCTTGATTACGTCCGGGGATATCGCCCGCCACGTCCTGGCGAAAGACCGGGCACCGGATCGGGTCAATGT
>PMDM01000192.1:5285-7485 GCA_003155565.1 Methylococcaceae bacterium
ACAGGCACTGTAAAGTGGTTTAACAACACAAAAGGTTTTGGATTTATTGCCCCTTCTGAAGGTGGTGAGGATGTTTTTGTTCATCATTCTGTGATTCAGGGAGGAGGTTTCAAAACCTTGACCGAAGGACAGTCCGTCAGTTTTGAAATTGAAACCGGGCCAAAAGGCTTAACTGCCGCGAATGTTGTACCTAAATAATCGACATCCCGTTTGAACAAAAGGGCTTTGTGAGTAATCACAAAGCCTTTTTTTAACCCGCGCTTATATTCCTGGTTTTGATGATAGGGGTTTTAACAACTTGCTTTCAATTTCAAAATCAAAACGAATGCGGCTAGCCACGGCCTTGGCTTCTTTTTGATTCTTGAAAGGCCCTGCCACGACTTGATAGGCATTGTTAGCTAGCACTTTTCGGGCAGGTATGGGCGGGCCTTGATGATTGAGCATAGCAGCCAATTGCTGCGCCTCATTCTCGTTGTTAAACGTTGCGACTAACATTGCCCAATCGCTATCTGCCAGCGTTTGGGCGACGGGTTGACCGTAAAGTTTACTGGGGTGCGCTAACTGCACTGCCTTTTTGGAAAGTTCAGCTACATCAGGACTATTCGCCAATACTGGCGTGGGTATTCCATCTGCACGTTGTATAACGCGATCAACCTTATCCCAATCCACTGTAGCCTTGTGTTGTTTGGCGATTTTTTGCAATTCTCTCGATACCTGTTTTTTCAACTGGGGCTTGCTGGCAGACCACTTTTCCAAGGGTTCATTAGCTTCAAGATACAGCATGTCTTCATGCCATGCGGTCAGATAGGGATCGTGAACAATCCGCACGGGTGTACCAACTGAGGTTTTCTTAAACAAAACTTCAATATCCTCTGGATACATCTGCACACAACCGTGGCTAATCTGCATACCGATACCGAAAGGTTTGTTGGTGCCATGAATAAGATAACTGCCAATAGCCAAACGCATGGCATAAAGCCCTAATGGATTATCCGGGCCAGCATGCACCACGCTGGGTAAATAATGGCCTTTTTCTGCATGTTCACGGTGTATGGAGGGCGGTACATGCCAATCTGGATTTGGCGTTTTGACAGCAACACTGGTCATGCCCATCGGCGTATTCCAACCGTCACGGCCTATTCCGACGGGATACGTAAAGACCTTATCACGCTGTTTTCTGGGATAATAAAACATGCGCATATTGGCAACATTCAGCACAATACCTTTGTGCGGCGCATCGGGTAGAATGAATTGCAGAGGCAGGAGTACACGGCTACTNNGTATCGTTTTCGCGTGTTTCAACTGCCGCTATCTCACCAACCAGGGCTTGATCGCCAGTTAGATCAAACTCATGCTTATCAATATCCGATTGAAGTTGAACGCTAGGCTCTTCATGACGGGTATGAGAAGGGAAAAATTCAGACAGCGTTTGGCAGCCACTTAAAAGCATAACTGCTGTGACTGAGCTGATGTATAAATTTAATTTTTTAACTATCAACATATCGTATTCAATTCTATTGTGAACCCACTCACTGGAGCGGAGATGACTACTGAAAAGCCCTTGTGTCGTTAATTAAAGCGTATTACACCGAGCCATCCAAGTGTAGTATATTGATGATTAAGAAAGCATTAAATTTCTTAGATGTTTTCTTGAAAACTTTGTTCCTTATGTGAATAGAAGAGCCAATGAATAAATGCAAGTGGGCGCTGCATAGCGCGAATGAAGAGCATTACCACGACCACGAATGGGGCGTTCCCGTGCATGACGACCGTCTGCTGTTTGAATTTCTGGTACTTGAAGGCGCTCAGGCGGGCTTAAGCTGGTCTACTATCCTGAATAAACGGCAAGGCTATAGAAAAGCTTTCGATAATTTTGATGTGGAAACCGTGGCGCGATACGACGAATACAAAGTTAGCCAATTATTGGCGAATCCTGAAATCATCAGAAATAAACTAAAAATCACAGCCGCCATCACCAATGCCCTGGCTTTTATCAAAGTCCAGGAAGAATTCGGCAGTTTTGATGGCTATATCTGGCGTTTTGTGGACGGTAAACCGCTGCAAAATAGCTGGCAACATCACCATGAGCTCCCCGCTTCCACGCACACATCCGACCTGATGAGCCGGGATTTAAAAAAACGCGGGTTTAAGTTCGTCGGCAGCGTCATCTGCTATGCCCACATGCAGGCGACCGGCATGG
>PMDM01000191.1 GCA_003155565.1 Methylococcaceae bacterium
ATAACTTGTGTGCTAATCACGACACACAATAGGCATTGATCGGTTTTCCCCGGTTGAGTGACGAACAGACAATCTAGGGTTTATTACAAAAGGTATGGTAAATCTTGAATGAAAGTATACAGGCCGCTAACACTAAGGTTATCGCATTCGGAAAAATGATTGCATAATTTGTCAACTGAATGCCATAAATTAACCAGCATAAAACGCCAAGGGTGAACAAGCTATACATACCCAACGAAAGTGACGAGGTGTCCTTGGTTTTGATTGTCATGATGGCTTGCGGCAAAAACGAGGCGGTCGTCAGGACTCCAGCCGCATAACCAATAAGCTCTTGATTTATTATCATATTGTCAGTTTGTTTGGTTGAGGGTACAGCTACAAAATTTAACTGTCGCTTCATAACTAAGCCGAATTTACAGGCGAGGCATACGCCATGTCCAAAAGCTTATTTTCAAGGAAATTATACAAGGTTATTTACGCTCTTCATTTAAGGATCTTTGTCCAATAATTCCTTAACCAAATCCCAATTGCTAGATGATTAAACAATCGATTTTGTTTTGCTTTTGCCGTCATCGCCCCTGTAACAGACTGATTTCCAAAAAATTGTGACCTGCGTCACAGTTATGCACAAAAGCTGTGGGTAACTTTGTGGATAAGTTGTTTTTTCATCCGCTTATTAGTCGTTTTTACTGGCCTTTAGTTAAATTGTCCATAAACAAGACAATCACAAATAATCATTTAATATCAGTTAGTTGAAATAAACCGCTTGTTTGAAAAGGCTTTTTTAACAAACGACCCTAACTCATTGATTCTTTCTGTGTACAAATAATTTTGAATCGCTCTATTTTATGTAATCTTTCGATTACAAAAAGGCTACAAGCGTTGTTTTTTAAGCCTAACCTCGTTCATCCCAGGCCTTATCCAGACGTTTTGCAGAAACCGGATACGCTGTTTTCAGTTGCTGGGCAAAGAGCGACACCCTGAATTCCTCTAACATCCAGCGAAAAGGGTCTTGTTCTGGAATCAAGCGATCTTTTTTTGATTTTTTCTCGACCTCTTTCCAATATCGGGTTGAATAACGGTTAATTTCCTGAATTTTTTGTCCGTCATTATCGGGCTTTTCAAAACGATAATTGATAGCCTTCAAATAACGGGGAATGGCTTTTAGCTGTTGAGCCGATGTATTCCGAATAAAACCTGAGTATACCAATAGTTCAAGTTGCTCGCTTATATCGGTAAATCTTGCATCTTGCATATTCAGCCGACCCAAAGCCATTTTAAGCTCGCCGAACAACGCCATAATCTCCAACGCTATTTTGCCCACTTCGTTTGCGGTGCTTATCAATTGCGTTTTATTTTCCCTCAACATTTGTTCAAACGCTTCCTGTGTCCTGATAGTTCTGCCATCAAGAAACACACTGTACAGGATTGAATACAGCAGATCGACTTTGAATGAAGTTTTACCATAACCATCATTGACCAAAATGGGGTGCGGAGGCAAACGGCTATACGCAAATTCCGCAGCCGCCGATAGTGGCATCGTTTTCAGGAGATAGGTGCAGTCTTTACGAAGTTGCAGTTGTAATAAGCGAATCAACCCCTCCCGATGGGTGTTCGCCGCTTTTGCTTCTGTGTCAAAAATGCGCACACCGACGGTATCACCTTCGTCGACAATGGCTGGAAAGCCAACAAAGGTTTGACCATTTTGGGTAAACGAGTACGTAGGCGGCAAATCATCAAATGCCCACTGGATGCAGCCCGTGTAATTAAGCTCATCGGCAGCAATCTGGTCGAAACTTTTCCCCGCTTTTACGGCATATTTATCCTGTAGCTTTTTTAAGTCACGGCCATAATCCAGCATCTGGCCTTGCTCGTCGATGACCCTAAAATTCATCCGCAAATGCTCAGGCAAGGTCTCCAAGCCCCAAACATTAAGCGGGATGGCTTCTCCGGTCAGCTTTCTTAAGCGATTACCCAGCCACTCTTGCACCGTGCCTTTAAAATCCGGTTCTATTTCAAGGCACTGTTTAACTGTTTCCGGCACCGGCACAAAGTGTTTTCTGATCTGCTTTGGTAATGACTTGACCAGCGCAATACATTTTTCTTCCAACAAACCCGGCACCAACCAGTCAAATGGCGTTTGCGTTAGCTGATTTAATTGATGCACTGGGATAACAGCGGTCACGCCGTCTTCATCATGTCCGGGTTCAAAACGGTACTGAAATTTTATGGTCAAATTGCCGACTTTCTTGCTGTCAGGGAAATCCCATTCGTTAACGTAGTTATCCTGCTCGCGAGTTAAATCTTCTTTCGTTAAAAACAGGATGCGTGGATTTTCCCGCTCTACTGTTTTGCGCCATTTATCTAAAGTTATGCCGCTGACGACTTCCGGTGGAAGTTTCTGGTCATAAAACGAATACAACCATAACTCGTCTTCCACCAAATCAACACGTCGGCCTTTATGCTGAATGTAACCGACTTCTTCCAGCAGCTTTTGATTGGCAACAAAAAATGGCGCATTACTGTGGTAATCATGGCTGACTAAGGCCGATTGGATGAACATCTCCCGGGCAGCTTTGGCATCAACATTTTCATACGGCACTTTCCGCGCGGCTTGTAGGGTCAAGCCATAAAGCAAAGTCCGTTGATACACACCGCAACGCCCCGCTTTTTTTTCCCAATGTGGATCAAAATAATTATGCTTCACCAAGTGTCCGGCACAGGCTTCTATCCATTCCGGTTCAATTCTGGCGACATTACGCGCATAAACCTTGCTGGTTTCGACCTGCTCCGCCGCCATTATCCATTTAGGTTTGACCTTATGTAGGCCAGAACCGGGAAATATGAAGAATTTAAGTCCTCTTGCGCCCAGATATTCGTATTGGTCATGACGAAAACCGATATTCGACAACAACCCCGTCAACAAAGCACGATGAATTTTTTCATAACCGGCATCATCGGTATTCGGGTGTAGTTTTAAATCGCCTTTTATGACCTGCATAATCTGGCTGTGGATGTCGAACCATTCACGCATTCTTATATAAGACAGGAAGTTATCCGAACAATACTTTCGCAACTTACTGTTGGACAAGTGTTTTTTCTGTTCCTCAAAAGCATTCCAAATATTTAATACCGTTAAAAAATCAGATTCAGGATGACGGAACACCGCGTGTTTGGCATCGGCTTGCTGCATCTTATCGGCAGGTTTTTCGCGCGGATCTTGTACGCTTAACACTGATACGATAATGGCGACTTCGGTCAGACAATGCTCATGCGCCGCCGCCAGCAGCATACTCGCCAGTTTGGGATCGGTTGGTAATTTGGCTAACTGCCTGCCTATCTCTGTGAGTTTTCCGGCCTTATCTAAGGCATTCACCTCATGCAGTACGGTTTTGCCGTCCCGAATCATCTTGTCTTCAGGCGGTTCCAAAAACGGAAAGTCTTCAATATCGCCGAGATTCAAGGAAATCATCTGCAATATAACGGCAGATAAATTCGTACGCATAATTTCCGGTTCGGTAAATTCCGGTCTAGCCAAGTAATTATCATACGAATACAAGCGGATACAAATTCCTTCGGCAACACGACCACAACGCCCTGCCCTTTGGTTTGCACTGGACTGGGAGATACGTTCAATCGGCAAGCGTTGAATTTTACTGCGATGGCTATAACGGCTAATCCGTGCGTGTCCCGTGTCGATCACGCAACGGATGCCAGGAACGGTGAGCGACGTTTCCGCTACGTTCGTCGCCAGCACGATACGGATTTTGCCGCCTTTGGGATTAAACACCCGCTCCTGCTCGCTGACACTCAGCTTGGAATATAAAGGCAATATTTCGTAAAGCGCCGGACGGTGCTTTCTCAACGAATCCGTCGTTTCCCTGATTTCCCTCTCGCCGCTCAGAAAAATCAGGATGTCGCCGCGCAAATCCCGGTACAGTTCATCGACTGCATCTAAGATGGCATTTTGTAAGTCATCACTGGTTTCATCATCTTCTTCTTTTTGTTCGATGGGACGATAGCGGGTATCCACAGCATACGTCCGCCCAGACACTTCAATAATCGGCGCATTATCAAAGTGCGT
>PMDM01000307.1 GCA_003155565.1 Methylococcaceae bacterium
TTCACTCACGAACAAAAAATTCAGTTGATAGAATCCTTATGGAAAATTGCACTCATTGACAATAAGCTGGATGTGGATGAAGAGTATCTGGTCGATAAGGTCGCGCACCTTTTATTTATCCCTCACGCTGAAGTGCTTAATGCCAGAAACCGGGTGAGAGTAGCCTGAATACTGACAATCTAGGGCTATTCTTGAGTTTTATACAAGACTGATGGTTGTTTCACCTGTCCTTATTCAAGGGCCCANNATTTCGCGCAGTGCTTTTTCGAGATTGACGAGTAATTTGTTGGTGACAGACAGACGGTGTGCCAGTTCACTGACAAAAACCCGGATAGAAAACTCCATTGCACTCTCCCCAAAACCCGTAAATATCACCCCAGGCGCAGGTTCTTCCATCACTAATGGTGTAGATCGCACAGTTCCTATCATCACCTTATGTGCAAGCTCTACATCCGATCCGTAGGCAATTCGTACCGGAATAACGATGCGTGTAATCGAATCGCTCAACGTCCAGTTGACAAACTGACTGGTAATAAAGGTTTTATTGGGTACAATCAGTTCCTTTTGATCATAATCGATAAGCGTTGTCGCACGCATTTGGATACGGCTCACCTTGCCCGTCACATTGCTGATGGTTACCGTATCGCCGACCCGGATGGGCCGTTCGAATAATAAGATGATCCCCGAGACCAGATTGGCAAATATTTCTTGCAAGCCGAAACCTAACCCCACACTCAATGCCGCGACCAGCCATTGCACTTGCGACCAGCTACCGCCCAATTCATTAGCGATACAGATAAAACCGATAGCGATAATAAGGTATTTGGCCAATTGATTGACGGCGTAACGTCCACCCGCTGCGATGGAAAAGCGGCTGAACACTAACAGCTCCATCAGTCCTGGAAAATTTCGTACCGACACCGCCACAATAAACACATACAGCCCGGTCATCAACAGATTAGTCAAGGTAGTCGGCTGGTAGCTTTCCTGGTTATCAACAGTGACTAGATGCTGCCATAGCTCAATGCGATCCAAAAATGAAAAAGCCGGCAGGATATTGCTCCAAATCATCCAGAACCCTACGATCAGGCTAAAGCCGATAAACATAATCAATAGCTTGATCGTTTGTGCATTGATGGTCGGTATATCAATCAGTTGCTCGTCAACCGGAAGCACTGGATCATCGCCACCAACCCCTTCCGACGGAACTTGTTTTTCAGTCAACGCAGCCGTCTTGCGTTTTTGTCTGGCATTCTTTAGTGCCAATTGTCGATTAACGAGCGTTAACCAACGGATAACCATCTCATAAACAATGATGAGGATAAAAATAAGCCGCAGCGTGATAATCAGTTTTTGTTGTAATTCCAAGGCGCTCAGGTAATAACCTTCTACCGCAAATCCGACCACAACCAGGGGCATAAAAATAGCCAAGGGATACCAGATATAGCGCAGCTTGGTAATCCAGTCATCAGGATGATTTTTGATGTAACCCTGCAATAATCCGGTCGTTGGATTTAGCAATCTGGCAAGAAACACAGAGAGTGCTGCCATAATCACGATCAGCGCTAAACGTCCAAGGTTATCGCTATGACTGGATAGTGCCGATGCCCCCGTGGTGTTGATGATGAAAACACCAGGTATAACGACAAAACGTAACCAGGCAAACTGCTTTTTTAACAAGTTTGCAGAGTTTGTTTGCCACTGAAAATGCTTGATTGCTATTCCGTTTGGGGCAAACAACCTATAAAGGAATTGAATCACAAACATAGGAATAACAGTGCTTTGTAAACCTACTCCCACTGCTTTGCTAAAATCAGCGCCATGCGAATTGCCACCGAGAAACCAACCCAAAAAATAAACAAATACCGGCAAAGGCAGCACTAAAATTAGCGTGTAGCCGAGCGCTTTTAGTGTGTAATAAAAATTGTCAGTGTAAATTTTTTCAATTTTTTCCGCTATCGTTAGCAATTGCCGCTTTGCCCAATTCCTGACCATTGGCAACACGAATGAAGCCAGAATGGCAATGAGGGTAAGAAACGGGTTTTGTTTCGCAATCATTGAGGTGTCTTTAATCAACGCCACCCAGTTCAGCGGTGATAATAGCCATCTGATTGAATCGTACAGCCCACGCAAATAATCTGAATTAATAGGCGTCGAACTCGGCACCCACAGCAAACGCTCATCCAGATAACCGGCAAACTTATTGACCTGGCTTAGCATCTGTTGCTTGGCAAAATCAAAATCACCCAGCGTGCGTAAATAGGTGGTATAGGCGACCGATAGCTTATTTAACAGCTCTTTCTGGTTGTTTAACAGCACCCTTAACTCTGCCTGTATCATCATGCGGTCATCGGCGGGCAAAGCCTTATCAACTTCTTGATCCATCAAATCTTTTAAATGGCTATCCAGTTCCGAAAACAACTTGAGTTGGTCTTCGATCTTGAATTGTTCAAGGCTGGTTAAAGCCGTCTCGTTCTGGATAGTCTCAGACTCCTGGGTTAGGTTCTGGCTGGCTAAATTACGCCGCTGTTCACGCAGGATTTTGCCCAAAACAGGGCTTAAGCCTGCCAAGCTGATTTTTTTCTCCGCACTTTTGAAATCAGCCTCAATTCCGCTCGAGGTAGCATCTACTTTGTTTTTAAGTTCGTTATACGTTTCAATCTTGGAGGTAATCGTCTGCAAATCGCGACT
>PMDM01000253.1 GCA_003155565.1 Methylococcaceae bacterium
TGTATATGTGCTGGAACCAATTCTATTGCTGGTGCAGTTGACAGTTCTATTAACCTGTGTCTGTTGAATATTTTGCAGCCGCGCAGCTTCAAGGCTACGTGAGATCGAATCAAATGCCGCTGCCATTTCCCGATCTTTCGCGGCTTTGAGTTCTACGTATAGTTGTTGCCAGGCAACTTTCGCGCTGATGTTACTTGTTTTCTTTTCTAGAACCTCGACCGCAAGTTGTTCTCCGCGCAATAGGTACAATTTTGCTCGAGCGTCTTGTAATATGCTCGGATTGCGGCTTGCCACGTTATCGTATGTGCATTGGAAAATTTCAGGAAACCCTCTGAATTTGGTCTCGCATTCGGCCTGCATTTCCNNAAGTCCATCACATTCGGCGGGTTACTCCGCGCATAAATGCCAGTAGTGGTTTAAGCAAAGTGGTTTTGCGCGGGCTAACCACGCCCTACAACCAACCCACCGTACTAGGGAATTAAAGCATTGAGTAAGCCCAAAAAGACCCAAATGCAACGCCTATAGGAAAAGACATAAGCAATATTACAAAATTCAATTTTGGAATTTTAGCGTAAATAAACCCAGACATAAAAGCGGCACCAAGCATATATGCAAAAACCGTCCACCATAGTGGCTTTAAAATAAAGCCACCAATAATCAATGCTAAAAAGCCTATTCCTGATAGTACGCCAAGAATAATGTTTGTATACCAAATTAGCGAACCTGGAAAATATTGCGTACCGTATGAAGAATAAGATTTTTTGTAGGCAAACTGAGCAAGCGATAAAAAAAACAAACCCGAAAAATAGATATAATTCATTCTGCCTTCTATTTAAGTATAATGTTTCGTGTAAAATAAGCTTACAAGTATAGTTCATCACTAACTATTTATCATAAGTAGCTAATAATTAAGGAATGCTCTTTATATTTGGTACAATTTTTAGTTTAAAAGCGTTTCAAGTGGGCAACTCCTAGCTCGTAGGATGCGGTGAGGTACGAACCGCATCGTTCGTGTTTCGTGATTGATGCGGTTCACTTTGTTCACCACATCCTACAATTACCCGCCCTATCCCGTTATGCCGCGCCGAGCATTGGAGTATTTATCGGGAACAGCCCGTTAGGGGTGCGGCAGGGATGCCGCACGTTGTCAAAGGGACAGGAAGTCCCTTTTGACAACCCCCGGTAAATGCGAGAAGCGCAGGAAACAAGCGGCATTCGGGTCGCCTTTTCTTTGGATACTTTCTTTTGGCGAAGCAAAAGAAAGTATCTCGTCCGTGGGTACGAGAACCCACATAAAATAACCGTCGCGTTAGCGACGCATCAATGTGTTCATGGTTCGACAGGCTCACCACGAACGGCTTTATAATTTATCTATAGTCTTGTAGGCTACGCACCGCGTACCATTTTCGAACAGATCATATTAAGTAAGCATCAACAAGGTACGCGATGCGTACCCTACATCTACTTAACAACTTCCTCAACAAACGCCCCAAACCCCATCAACCGCTGGTAACGTATTGCCAACAAATCATCAATAGTTCGCTGCTGTAAATCTGTCAGGTGGCGAATCAGGGCATCTTTCAAATTTGCAGCGATCAATTGGCAATTACGGTGCGCCCCGCCTAACGGCTCCCTAACCACCTCATCCAGTAAGCCCAATTCGCGGATACGGTCTGAGGTTATGCCCATCGCTTCCGCCGCCAACTGTGCTTTATCGGGGCTTTTCCAGAGAATAGCCGCGCAGCCTTCGGGTGAAATCACTGAATAGGTGCTGTACTCCAGCATAATCAGGCGGTCACCCACACCAATCGCCAACGCGCCACCGGAACCCCCCTCACCTGTTACGATACAGATGACTGGAGTTTTCAACCGGGACATTTCAAACAAATTCCTGGCGATAGCTTCGCTTTGCCCCCGTTCCTCTGCACCGATGCCCGGATACGCACCCGGCGTGTCGATCAGACAGATAATCGGCAATCTAAATCGCTCAGCCATTTTCATAATCCGTAACGCTTTGCGATAGCCTTCTGGCCTCGGCATTCCGAAATTACGGTAGATTTTCTGTTTGGTGTCGCGGCCTTTTTGATGTCCGATGACCATAACGGGTTGTCCATCCAACCTTGCCATTCCGCAAACAATGGCAGGGTCATCAGCATAAGTGCGATCACCATGCAGCTCATGAAAATCGGTAAAGATATGTTCTATATAATCCAGCGTATAAGGTCGTCCTGGATGTCGTGATAGCTGGGAAATCTGCCAGTCGGAAAGATTGGAAAAAATCGACTCGGTAAGGGCTCCACACCTATCCTCAAGTTGTTTTAAGGCATCCGAGATATTAATGTTATTGTCGGATTCGACATTACGAAGCTCCTGGATTTTAGCTTCCAGTTCGGCGATGGGTTGTTCAAAATCGAGAAATTTTAGGTCCATTTAGACGGTTTTGCGTACAGATTAAGATAAAAACGTAGATTTTATAGAAATTTGCTAATTTATTCTAAATTAATCCTAGTTTCCTTTGATTTAGTCGCTTCATTATATAGCCTTTCGGACTGGTACACTTTGCTTAACCGTATTCTCCGAACCACTTAAGCTTGTCATGCAAGCTCACCACCGTGCCAATAATTATAATCGTCGGCGCTTTAATCTGTTGATTATCAATCAAAGTCGGTAGGGTTTCTAATGTGCCGGTAATGACTTTTTGGTTGTCCGTTGTGCCTTGTTGTATCAAGGCGATGGGTAAATCCCTAGGGCTACCGTGTGCAATCAACGATTGGCAGATTTGTTTCAATCCTATCAAGCCCATATAAATGACCACAGTTTGATTGGGCAATGCTAGTTGCGTCCAGTTTAAGTTAACGCAGTCATTTTTTAGATGCCCGGTCACGAACACACAAGATTGGGCATGATCGCGGTGCGTCAACGGGATACCCGCATAACTGGCACAACCCGATGCGGCAGTAATGCCGGGGACGACTTGAAAAGGAATGCCTTGCACCATTAAGGTTTCGATTTCTTCACCACCTCGACCAAAGATGAAAGGATCGCCGCCTTTTAGTCGCGCCACTCTTTTTCCTGCTTTTGCTAAATCAGCGAGTAGTTGATTTATTGAGACTTGCGGTAAGCTGTGATTTTGCCGCTGTTTGCCGACATAAATTTTTTCCGCATCCCGACGTGCCAGGTCGATAATTTCAAGGGACACCAAGCGGTCATAAACCACGACATCCGCTTGCTGTAGCAAGCGCAATNNCATTAAATCTGCGACTCCTGGGCCTGCACCGATCAAATAGACTTCGCCATTGTTAACAGTACCGTCGTAATCATTAAGCGCCTGATTTAACAGTTGTTCAGCGGCCTGTTCATTGCCAGAAAAAACCTGCTCGGCAATATTGCCCTGGAAGACATTCTCCCAAAAAATTCGCCGTTGTGGAGGTATTTTAATGTGCTGTTTGGCCACAGCCCTGAATTTCTCGGCCAAGTTCGCCAATCGGCCATAAACGGGTGGAATGACGGATTCTATTTTCGCCCTGAGCAATCGCGCCAAAACCGGCGCAGCACCGCCGGAAGATACGGCAATAACTATCGGCGAACGGTCAACGATAGCAGGAAAGATAAAACTGCTAAGCCCAGGATTATCAACCACATTGACCGGAATACCCTGCTCTGAGGCGGTTTTGGCAACGAGTGCATTGGTTTCGGTATCGTTAGTTGCTGATACGATCAGCCTGAATTGGCGTAATTCATTAGGCGCAAAGGATGATTGTCGTATATCCAATGAATGTGATGCCTGCATAGCAGCTACCGTTGCGCCAATCTCCCTGGCGACCACAGTAATTTTTGCCCCGGCGCGGGCTAACAACTCGATTTTACGGGCGGCAATGTCGCCCGCACCTACGACAAGGCAATTTTGCCCTTTAAGGTTAAAAAAAAGGGGGAAATAATCCATTACAGGTACAACGCCGATTAGGATGAGGATGCTATTATATACAATCTCCAACGCAGTCGAGATAGTTGTAGCAATGACAGATTTAACCATCATCGAATTTGACCTGGAAGTTGATGCCAGCGGCTTAAACTGTCCATTACCATTATTACGTTTGAAAAAAGCCCTGATGGAAGTGCAAAGTGGCGGCGTTATCAAAATAATAGCCACCGATCCCGCCGCGCATTTAGACATCGGCGTTTATGTTGACCAAACTTGTCACCAACTCCTTGAATTGACAAGGCAAGCGAGTGTACAGGTGTTTTTTATAAGGAAAAAGTGATTAGGCACTGGAATGAGTTGTTATGCCTCAATCCGTGACAACAACTGCGGATTCCATACGACCTCCCACAAATGCTGATCGGGATCTTGAAAATAAGCCCGCGTAAGCGCCCCCAAAAGTATCCTGGGCTGGCTTGACAATCACCGCACCGGCATTTTTTGCTTGCCCCATATAACCGTATCGACTTCTGCCTTGGATGATTCGTTATGCCCGAAAGACAGCTCGGTAGGACTTGGACTGCTTAGCGGAAGCCCTGAATCATGGGAAATGCCCTTACGTGGTCAAATGGCAAAGCTTCAAACCATCCTGCAAGTCAAAAAAGGCCACCGCTTCGTGTTCAAATTCCTTGCCGTTGTACCATCCGTCTTCAAAAGCCCAGACCATCACGGTAGAAACTATTGATTCGGCCTGTTGATG
>PMDM01000434.1 GCA_003155565.1 Methylococcaceae bacterium
TCAAATGTTGCCAGCGTTAGGTGAACGAATGATCGCACAACGTTTTCTGGATCGTGGCGTATTTATTCGGGAGCTGTTGCCGCAGGATCTCAAGCTGGAGGTCTCGATCAAATGAGTATAGAAGAAGCTATTCAAATGGCGAGTTAACGCTGCTGGAATTGAAATAGCTCACATGATTAAAAAGGGTCAACTGACGGGAAAACAATACCGGCTTATTAAGCACAATTTATGGCTCTAGCAGGATAACTTTGCCCATAAAATTAGTTCTGTATTGAACCCGACCAATATTTTCGACAGGACTGCAATTAACCTTCCAAGCCAAGTTTATCTCTCACTTTCTCAGCGGATTAAAGTTTTTCCTTACCCTTGCAGATGCGCTTCAGTACGTCGGCTACCAAGTAATAGTTCACTATGTCCTCGAGTTTGCGTGACGATCTCGCATAGCTAGTAAGGCTTGGTTTAGCTTTATCTAAGGATCGAGAAAATATAGGCTTTTTCCGGTTTAGTCATAAAGGCGAATAGAAATAGCGAGGCTCATAAGTTTCATTGAATAGTGGTCTTCAATATTGATAGATTCACCAAAAAGTTGCGTATTCCAGCAACTTTATGTATCCCACCGCACCGACTTAAATCACTAAAGCAATTTACAATCAANNCCTACTTAATCAAATATTATTTGATACTCATTTGAACCGTATTTAGGTGAACATGACAATAAGGTCATTATCTGTCCAAAAGTTCTGGGCCAGTATTTATAGCCTTCTATAATAGGCAATCGAGACGATGTTCCCGTATAGACTGCTTTCAAGATAGAACTGGCGCTACCTGATCTCAAACNNCCTCAAATGGCTTATGCCATAAGTCCAAATCAAATAGCTGTAATAAACCTGCAAACTTATAAAAGCTTCTTTCCCCCAATTGGGTTAGCATTTGCCATCTGTATCAGCTTAAGCCTTGTTACCAACCCTGTCAGGGCAAAAACTACTGGAACTGAAGATATCCAGCATTATATGAATTCGCAAAGTGTTGAAAAAACAGTGGAAAGAGCCAATCAAAACACTAAAGAATCTCCCGCTGCAACGGATGTTGTGGCTAAAAAAACAAATCAGGGCGAGCATGCCATAAGTTCAGGAACTGATGGAGCTGCTGGAAAGACAAAACAAGCGGCGAAAGAAACTACAACAGAAAAATGTGCGGGTGCTAAAAAAGCAGTTTCAGACTCCCAAACACCAACCCCAGGCAGCCAAACTTCGAATACTGATCAAAACGCCCAACAAACGACCTTGGCTAAGGGCATAAAGGCTGAAAAGTCACCTTCAAGTGATAAAACATCACAAGTTGATCGAAAAATTGAGCCAGTCAGCAAGCCCACAGACGGTAAAGGACAATTGCCCACATTTGCCCAGACTGATGTAAATGGCGACCACTACATTACTAAAGATGAATTGCAAAATTTCCCTTATTTNNATTGGGTATAAACCAAAAGTACGATAATTCCTGTGAGTCTTTGGCAAAAGCTCCCAAGCCGTAATAACGATTGCTGGGGTGAGCGGATTGGATTGAAAAGGCTCACTATGCATCCAGGTTAGGTAAAACATAAACCAGTCCTATTGTCCTATCCCACAATTTAATAGGAAAATGCTTTAGCTTTAAGTTCTCATTCTTGAATTAATGGTTCATCACCGAATAGCTAAAGCACTCCCCTTAATTTTATCTATGTAGGTGGTCAAAATGAATAAAGATACATTGAATATGGAAATAAGGGAATACCTGAAAAAGGTTGGCGTGACTGACTTCACAACGCGAGATCGAACACGCATCCTTAAAGCGATTGAATCAGGAAAGCTAAATAGTATCGAGACACTTGGAGCCAAAATGACTATCAATGCACCCACTATTGGCTTGAATTATTGCATTGAGGGGAAATAGCCTTGAAGTGATCGCGATAAAAAACCTGCTGCGCCTTTATCCTCAACCCGGCGAAAAATGCGCCATCAAAGGCCTGTATCTTGCCCATCAAATACATAAATTGGGTGCTACCGGGTCGCCCTTTGTTTACGCCAACTTCCTGTCCAGCCTGGACGGGCGCATTGCTTTGGGGGATGCTTCCCAAAGCACGACTCACATCCCCAAACAATTAATGACAGCCTCTGATTTCCGGCTGTTTATGGAATTGCATGCGCAGGCGGACTGCCTTATTACCCATGGGGGTTATATGCGGGCATTGGATGAAGGACGACTGGGCAACATATTACAAATCAAGGACAAAGATCTTGTTGAATGGCGCCGTAACAACGATCTAAAAACCCAGCCTGCGGTGATCATTGCCAGCGCCAGCCTGAATTTTCCGATGCACAGAAGTCTCCACGAACATGCACAAAAAGTTTATATCGCCACAGGAAGAAATGCTGAGCCGAATCGCATCCGTTACTGGCAAGATTTAGGGTACACCATCCTCATTGTTGGTGAAGACCGAAAGGTTCATGGCGCACCTTTGATTCATGAATTAAGCAGGCTGGGTTACCAAAGTATTTACCTGATTGCCGGCCCACAAATGCTGGATACAATAACTAGGGAAAAACAATTGTCGAGGTTATACCTGACCATTACCCACCAGTTAGTAGGCGGAAAGGACTTTCGCACGTTACTCACTGGCTCCCCGCTAGGGAAGGAAGGTAACCTGACGCTTAAATCGATGTATTACGACCCTTACGCGCCACCCGGATCTGGCCAGTTTTTCATGCAATTCGACCTGTAACAGCATCCTCGAAAAAAATGTTCTTCCCCCAAAAGTGACGCACATTTGTAAAGATGTCAATTGAAATCAAACCCTATTCAGGTACTGGGGCAATCCCCCATGATCGGTACATGTTTTCTTTAACTATCCAATTGGGTGTCGTTGTATTTTTGTCACCTGTTTGTGGACTCTTATATCTGGGCATTAATTCTTCGGAGTGCCTATGTACGCCAGAGTACAGACAATATCTTTACCATTAAATCGTGAGTTACCTAATTGACTCGAAAATCCTGAGATACTTTCAATTATTTTCAAGGAGATTCTAAAACAATATACAAATATGAGTAATGGCGATAATGAAAGCAATAAATAAAAACAAAACTCCAGATATTAACCTTAATGGTAATTTTGATGCCCTTAGCCAGGGTTTTGAGGGCGGAAGCTTTTATGGCCTGGAATATATCCTTGAGGATTTCTTTCAGGTTAAATCTATAAAACCTTCTGTATCTGCCAGTCCAACCGTTGATTGGTTTGGATTGTATAGCTAGTGGGCCAATAAGTTTGGCAAAAGCCGATCAAAATGCGTTCGCTTAACCTGCCGGTTCTGTGTCGCGGTAACTTTAACTTCAGACTGGGTAGGCCCACCCCTAGAAAAACGCTTATGATTGGCCGCTTCCATTTTTACCTTGTCGCACTGATCGTCGCAGCACTTAGTGGATGCGCTTCGCTCCCCTTGGTGCCGACTTTCCGAAAGTTTCATCTTCGGCGATACCTCGATTAATATGTGGCTTTACAGCAAACGTAGGTGATTTGTGGCGGGGTTAACCTAGCTGTTCCACTGAACCAAAACAATCACCGATGCCCCTGCGCAGCGTAACCCGCCGCATGGGTGTTCACCTTTAGTGAACAACCGCTTTCTGGGACAATTGAATTCTATCCCCAATGCCCGCAGTGGGTCGTTTGGAGATGTTCAACTTGTATCAAACTTGGCAATTGCCAGGGTCTGCTTTGTATTGATGCCTAAAATTTAAGATCAAAAAACAAAGGGCTAAGTCTAAAGGCATAATAGATTGAAGGATTTCTTAATGGAAAAGGGCTTGCCCGGAAAAGGTAATTTAATAATCCAAACTATTGCTATTTGGAAAAAAGAAAACCTATATCCCTGCCAACTCATTGGCAATCATCTCCGCCTGCTTCAACACCGTTTCAGTCGCCAGCAATTGCATATCCGGTGGATAGCCATATTGCCTGAGCGTCCATTTGACGATCACTTTCAGTTTTGCCCTGACATTTTCCTTTATCGTCCAGTCAATAGTCGCATTTTCCCGCACCCGCTGTGTTAGTACCACAGCCAGTTCACGCAGTTGATCGTGTTGCATCAGTTCCCTGGCGCTGTCGTTGCTGGCGACGGCGGTGTAAAACGCATATTCGAAATCGGATAGCCCCAGTTTAGTTGCTTCCTTATCAGATGCGACGATTTCCTTACTGATCTTGATTAGCTCATCCATGACTTCGGCGGCGGTCAGGATTTTGTTGTGGTATTTCTTGATGGCGTTTTCCAGCATCTCCATCAGTGATTTGCTCTGCACTAGATTCTTTTTTGCCCGGACTTTCAACTCGTCGTTGAGAAGTTTCTTCAGTACGTCCAACGCGATATTCTTGTGCTGCATTCCTTTCAGTTCCATCAGGAACTCTTCAGATAGGATGGAAATATCGGGTTTTTTAATGCCTGCGGCATCGAAGATGTCAATGACCTGTTCGAACACTAAGGCTTTATCGATCACCTGGCGGATAGTAGTTTCTATTTCTTCGTTGGTTTTGCCGGTGCCTGTGCCTGTGCTGTCAAATTTCGCCAGCCGTGCTTTAACGGCCTGGAAAAACGCCACTTCATCTTTGGCATCCATTGCCTGTTCATGGGGAATGGCGATGGCAAAAGCTTGGGATAAGGCAGTCACCTCATTGATATAGCGACGTTTGCCATCGTCGATGCTTAGTATATGTTCTTCAGCAGCCAGTATTAGTGATAGTTTTTGTGAAGTCTCGGCGGCAAAATAATCCTCGTAAGCAAAATCGTGATACATCGCCGACACCACTTCGAGTTTTTCCAGCATCAGGTTGACTGCTTGTTCCTGTGCCAAAGTGGGATCGCCCTTGCCACCCGCATCGGAATAAAACGACAAGGCTTCTTTGAGGTCCGACGCAATACCCAAGTAATCCACCACCAAGCCGCCGGGCTTGTCGCCATACACACGGTTAACCCTGGCTATCGCTTGCATCAGGTTATGGCCTTTCATCGGCTTGTCGATGTACAGGGTGTGCATGCACGGCGCATCAAAGCCAGTCAGCCACATATCGCGGACTATCACCAGCTTTAGTTCGTCAAGGCTGTCTTTCATGCGATCCGCCAGCATTTTGCGCTGTTGTTTGCTGGTATGGTGCTTGGCGAGTATAGGGCCATCCGATGAAGAAGCTGTCATCACCACTTAGATCACGCCTTTATTCAATTCATCCGAATGCCATTCCGGCCTGAGTTTGATGATGGCTTCATACAGGTCAACGGCAATTCGGCGGGACATGCTCACGATCATGGCTTTCCCAGCAAATACCTCTTGCCGCGCTTCAA
>PMDM01000215.1 GCA_003155565.1 Methylococcaceae bacterium
ATCGTCATTCCGGCATGCTTTTAGCCGGAATCCAGAAAAAAAATTAAATTGAACCATCACCAATTACTCCTTAACGGCTGGACTTATCAGCTGTGGCTGAGAAATAGGTGTTATGTCCCAGGAATACTCCTAATCAACCAAAAATAGCGAGGGTTAGACATCAAATGTCAAGATGCAAAGAGGCGCACCCCCTTTATTTTGCTATCAGTAGTATTTCGTGGGATTCCTTATGGCTCAATACATATTTGTAGATGACTTTTTCAATCTCTACAATTTCTTTCTTGTACTTTGATAGGACCAGCGCCAATTCTTCAACTGTTGGTATTCCGTCAGACCTGTATGATACGATAATAACGCTATTCTGGAATTTCTGAAACAGACTATCAAATGCATCTGTTATCAACTTCTTATCATTCCATAGACTTTTAACCGGCTTAAGCCGATTATGTTTGCTTTTGAAGTCGATTTGACTGTGCCAGTTCGGATAATCAACAAGACCTTCCAGAAAGTGATAGAAATCATGATAATTAACTGTTGCCCCTTTTTTTGATATGTACGGAGTGTCAATGTAAACGAGATCATAATTCTCGTTTATTTCGAATACATCTTGATTGATGGCTCTGTTCTGCTTCCCATTATCGAATACTGCCCTATTTGCTTCTGAAGCAAATCTCCTGAAATAAACATCAAAGGGTGTTTCCCATGTAACTTTATTGCCAAAAGACCTTTCCACATCTGCTGTCCTGATATACAGGTTGTTTCGATGAAAAAGATTAAATGGCCTCTTGATTATGCATGCTTGGAAAAGCGCAAAGAAAGCTATCGCTTTCTTAAATTTATCTTCCATCAGGTAGATGTTCTGAGTAACAATATCTAGCCATTTGTCTTCATCCTCAGCATAATAAATACCACTGAAATTGTCTTGGATGATAGACTTGTAATTTAAACTTGGGCACTTTACGAGAAGTGCATCAATGTCCTTATCGGCCAAAGTGGTTGAACTGTTCTGAATCAATGCCTTACCGATTTGGTTATTGAATTTTAAGATGTCATTGTATGTAACTGTCTTATTCTTACTTTTCAGCATGTATGAAACGCAAGCGGTACCACCAAAAGCGTCAAGAACTGTTTCAAATGGAATGTCCTTGATGTTTTCCCATATCCAGTCGGCAATTTTCAGCTTGCTACCTTGGTATCTGGTAGCGGGAAACTTAGGATCTGTTACCCCTAGATCAAGCTGCTCTGAATGTATTTTCTTAGATTTTTTCGTATTTGATTTTGGGCTGAAATGCACCGAATTCTCCGCTCAATCGTTTTGAAATAAGTTTACAATAAGACTCTTCTATCTCTATCATCAGGCATTTTCTATTCAACCCTTTACAGACATACCCGGTAGTTCCTGAACCTGCAAAAGGGTCTAGGACAATATCCCCTTCATGGCTAGCGGCAAGTATTACCTTCTCAAGAATTATTTGCTGCTTGGTTGCTGGGTGCCGGAAAGGGTTTTTCTCTGCCCAATATTCCCATACATTGTTCATCTGCACTCCGCCGTTTATTTGCTTCATCGTGCTATAGTTCCACTTTTTACGGCCTTCTGTGCTCTTCTTTGCCCATAACATAGTTTCCGATATAGCCCGGAAACACGAGCCAGTAAAGTTTGGTGGAGCATTCCTTTTGACAAGTATAATGTCGTTAAGGATTTTATATTTCAAGTCTTGCAGAACAACATTCACAACGCCTATACTATGATATGTTCCGGTTATCCAGATTGTACCGTCGTCCTTCAGTAGCCGCTTAGATTCGGAAAGCCATGTATGGTGGAATTCAAATTGTTTTACCAGGTCCATCGAAAACGCCCAAGTTGCCTTTTGTGTGTCAAAAGTTGGTTTGTGCCCATCAGTTCTATTAATCACTAGGTTTGATTGATTACCGAAATATGGTGGATCGGCAAAAATCATATCAATTGAATTACCAGGAAGGCATTTTAGATATTCTAGTGAGTCATTATTTACCAATACAACGTCATTATTTGCATAATAAATATCTTTTATTGGTAAACTATTTATTACATTATTTTTTTCCAGGCTTGACCTTCCTTTTAGAACGTTTTGCATTTATTAAATCGTGGCCCTTTCCACGATATGTGAGAAACTCTTTTAGGGTTGATATTTTCTTTTGTTTTCCCTTGCTGTCAGTAATCATTATTTTACCATAATTCATCCAATAATCATCGAATATTATTTCGCCTAAGTTTTTAAACATGCCATTGCATTTCAATATATCGTCAATATTATCAATACTGCCTATGTTAGCTGTGTTACCACTTCCACTTTTATCACTTGCAATTTCCCACTTTTCACATACAAAGAACTGGAAATCCTTAACTACTGATGTAATAGATTTGAGTTTATCTATTGTATATATTTTGGTCTCGTCAATATCGTCTGATGCTGTTCTGGTGTATATGATGCCAAGGCAGAAATGCCCTTTGTACTGTTTATAGGGAAACTGGATATTTTTTCTGCTTTCGCGATTTGTGAAATACTCACCATGTGAACCCAATGTAAAACCATTGCAGTGACCAGGATAACTTTGATTTCGGTAAGTGGTCTTGAGATCAACCGCGAATTTTATGGATTCATCAGCCCCGTCAACAAATGATATATCTGGATAGTAATTCTGGTGTTCAGCTAGAACCACCTTGTATCCGTTGACTTGTGCGAACTCAAGAATTTTCGGGAAAAGATGAATTTCAAGAATTTTCGAAACAATCTTAGTGTCTGATGAAACTGTGTAGACGTTTTTAAAGATGTCAATAAATCCTTTTACAGTCCATTGCCCATCCTCTGTGCTGATATAACTTTTGAGGCCTGTAACGAATTCTTCAAGCTTGGCTATAAAGCTCTCTTTTTCAGTCAATTGATTAACCGTCAATGTGATTAATGATCTGTGTTACAAGTTTACAACATTTGACTGGAACTGGTGCGGTTGTTTATGAAGCATGGTGTCAGTTAAAGATATCACAGATTAGCCATCAATGATAAAAGCTCTAGTTGGACGAGTCATACTGATAGCATTCGAGGACATCAAGGACAAAAGACTACGTGACAATAACGCAACGCATTCGTATAATCTAATCGTTTTGCCGCACAGCGGCCTTTGGAGAAAAGTTCGACACAGGTGCGGTAGAGGGTTTTAGGGAAAGTTTTAACCCTTAGATCAACATACTTCAGAGGTATCCATGAGCCAAAGCAATCTACCACCCAGACAAGGTTTATATGACCCGCGCAACGAACATGATGCTTGCGGTGTCGGTTTTATCGTTCATATAAAAGGCCACAAAAGCCATACGATTGTACGTCAAGGATTGGATTTACTTGAGAATCTAACCCATCGCGGTGCAGTCGGTGCTGATCCCTGTGCAGGTGATGGCGCAGGAATCCTGCTACAAATCCCTGATGCTTTTTTTCAAGCTGAATGTAGCAAACTTGGAATCTCCCTTCCAGCCGCCGGAGAATACGCCGTAGGCATGGTATTTTTGCCACGCAATGAGTCAGATCGCACTACCTGCGAAACCTTACTGACCCAATTTGTTGCCCAAGAAAAGGCTACCTTGCTCGGCTGGCGTGATGTGCCAGTTGATAACCGGGAACTTGGCTATTCGGTAAAACCTGTCGAACCTTTTATCAGGCAAATTTTTATTGGCCGTGGCGCAGATTGTGCGGGTCAAGATGCCTTTGAGCGCAAGTTATTCGTTATTCGCAAACAAGTGGAAAATGCCGTTCGTGACTTAAAGCTGGATGGTGGCCACTCTTTTTATGTCCCGTCATTATCTTCGCGCACTATCGTCTACAAAGGAATGCTGCTCGCCAATCAAGTGGGCGCTTTTTATCCTGATTTGAGTGATGCACGCATTACCAGTGCCTTAGCACTAGTGCATCAACGTTTTTCCACTAATACCTTCCCGACTTGGGATTTGGCGCACCCGTTTCGGATGATTGCCCATAATGGTGAAATCAATACCTTGACAGGTAATGTCAATGGCATGGCTGCACGTCGCCATTCCATATCCTCCAAAGTGTTAGGGGATGATATCCACAAACTCTGGCCCTTGATCGCGGAAGGCCAATCTGACTCGGCATGTTTTGATAATGCCCTTGAGTTGTTAGTCGCTGGCGGTTATTCCATGGCCCATGCCATGATGTTGCTAATTCCCGAAGCCTGGGCTGGCAACGACTTGATGGATGAACAACAGCGGGCATTCTACGAATACAACGCTGCCCTGATGGAACCTTGGGACGGTCCAGCCGCTGTTGCGTTTACCGATGGCAGACAAATCGGAGCCACCTTAGACCGTAACGGCCTGAGACCTGCCCGTTATCTGGTTACGGATGATGATTTTGTCATCATGGCATCCGAAATGGGTGTTATCGAAGTCCCTCAACACAAAATCATCAAAAAATGGCGTTTGCAACCCGGCAAAATGTTGCTGATCGACACCGAACAAGGCCGCATCATTGACGATGCCGAACTAAAAGCCCAATTGGCACAGGCGCAGCCTTATGCGGATTGGCTGAGCAAAACCCAGATACATGTTGCCAAACTCCCTGCTGAAGTTTCCGCCATGGCACCCGATGCCCATACGCTGTTAGACAGGCAACAAGCATTCGGTTACACCCAGGAAGACATTGAATTCTTAATCAAACCGATGGCACAAACCGGCCAGGAAGCGATTAGTTCGATGGGTATTGATGCGGCGCTGGCGGTATTATCGCAACGTTCACGCCTGCTTTACGATTATTTCAAACAAAGTTTTGCCCAAGTCACTAACCCGGCTATTGATCCGATTCGTGAAGAATTGGTCATGTCCCTGGTTTCCTTTATCGGCCCACGACCCAACTTATTGGGATTGGATGAAGGCGGGACACACATGCGTCTTGAAGTGGAACAACCGATTTTAACTAACCAGGATCTGGAAAAAATTCGCCGCATCGAAACACGTACCGGCGGCGCATTCAAGACCAAAACTTTAAGCTTATGCTATCCCACTGACATGGGTGCAAGCGGCATGGAAGTGGCACTTGACAGGCTTTGTCTAGCGGCAAAACGTGCTGTTGAAGAGGGCAACAATATCCTTGCGCTTTCAGACCGCGATATGGATTCAACCCATATTGCCATCCCCGCCTTATTAGCCACTTCAGCCGTACACCATTTCCTAACGTCCGAAGGTTTACGCACCAAAGTGGGCTTGGTGATTGAAACGGGCGAGGCTCGGGAAGTGCAGCATTTTGCTTTACTCGCGGGTTATGGCGCTGAGGCGATCAACCCTTACTTGGCATTTGACACCCTGTCTAACCTGTGTGAAAGCATCCCCGACCTTAGCGAATACGAAGCGCATAAACGCTACGTCAAAGCCGTCTCCAAGGGGCTGCTCAAAGTCATGTCCAAAATGGGTATCTCGACTTACCAGTCCTATTGTGGCGCACAAATTTTTAATGCCATTGGTTTATCAGAACCCTTTTTAGAAAAATATTTCACGGGTACAACCAGCACTACCGAAGGCGCAGGACTCCCAGAAATAAGTGAAGAAACCGTACGCCGCCATCGGCTTGCGTTTGGCAACGCACCTTTGCTAAGAGATGCCTTGGACGTTGGTGGCGAATACGCTTACCGGCTTCGCGGTGAAGCACATGCCTGGACACCTGCATCCATCAGTAAATTACAACATGCAACACGTAGCAACAGCCGCGAGCTGTTTGATGAATTTTGCAGCCTGATCGACGAACAGAATGAAACACTCTTAACCCTGCGTGGATTGATGTCTTTCAAGGAAGAACCCAATCCAATTCCCTTAGATGAAGTTGAACCTGCATCCGCAATCGTCAAACGTTTTGCGACCGGAGCCATGTCGTTTGGTTCTATTTCCTACGAGGCGCACACCAACTTAGCGATTGCCATGAACCGTATCGGTGGCAAATCCAATACCGGTGAAGGCGGTGAACTGTCAGAACGCTTCAAGCCTTTGGCGAATGGTGATTCCATGCGTTCAGCCATCAAACAGGTTGCGTCCGGTCGTTTTGGTGTGACCACGGAATACTTGATCAATGCCGATGATATTCAGATAAAAATCAGCCAAGGTGCTAAGCCCGGTGAAGGTGGGCAATTGCCGGGACACAAAGTGGATGCCGTAATCGCCAAGGTTCGCCACTCCACTCAAGGTGTCGGTTTAATTTCACCGCCACCGCACCATGACATCTACTC